>CAZWBV010000150.1:0-2708 GCA_964632225.1 uncultured Gammaproteobacteria bacterium
TTACAAAGAGTTATATAAAGAGTTTTATAAAACTCTTTATATAACTCTTTGTAAAAAACGTGTGAAAGGCTTTGCGCAATGTGGGTTGTTTGGCTGCTTATCTTATTTCGTATTGCTTGATTTCAGTTAATATGCCGTGTAACGGGATGTCCCATGCATCTGTTTTTATTGAGTCTACCTGTTGAAACTCATAGGCGATGCCGTAAATTTTAGGTTTTAGCCAAACCTTTCGTTTATCCAGGAATGCCAATGTTCTGTCATAGAACCCGCCGCCCATACCGAGGCGATTCCCGCTTCTATCGAAAGCAACCAGGGGGATCAAAATAAGATCCAGGTTATGTGCGCTCAATGCTTTTCGTGGCAAAATTATCGGTTCGGGTATACCGAATCTGTTTTTTTTCAGTTGTGAATCACTGTGGTATTGAGTAAATAATAATTGTTTTCGTTTTAATGTGTTTAGTACGGGTAAAAAGCATGTTTTATTCATTCCCCAGATGTGTTGGATAACAAACTGTAAATTCAATTCACCGTCATTTGATAAATAGCAGCCGATTCTTTTGCTGGTCTTGAATAATGATGTTTGTAAAAAATGTTGTGTGAATTGCGCGGCAAGATAATTGCGCATGTTTTTGCTTAGATTTTGTCGCCTTTGCCGCATTTTTTTTCGTGTTTTGTTTTTTGTCGCCATTTTGCTTATCATTTTGCTATCATTTTGCTTAGTTACCAAACGTCCAAACGTCCAAAACGTCGTAAATAAGTGCTAAGTAAGAGGGTCTGCAGATACATTAGTTGCAGATACTTTATTATGGGTCTTGGCTATGAATGAAGAAGGAGGTCCAGGAAAGGGGCTATTTATTTTTATATCTTTATTTTTTTATAAAGCACATTTCAGGCACTTTATTTTCAAGACTTTATTTTGGCCAGTAAAGTAAGGAGCGTCCCGCATGTGTCGTGGTGGCGTCAACCCTTGAACCCTTATAGGCTCAGGTGGGAGCAAATGTTAGTACGTCAGGCTTTCTGCGCGAGCAGACATGCACACAGTACAAACTTAATGATCCCGGGATCGCAATTTATCGGCTCAAGAATATATCAGCCTACTCACAAACACCGCAGGTACGCATAGCAAAATACATTATAACTAAATTTTGTAAATATTACCCTGTAAATATTGTCTACCAAGCTTGTGACATTTCAAACAAAGTGTCAAATAACGATTACCCACTACTATATAACAATAACAATGTATATATCGGTCGCCAAGGATATCGACAGTCACAATCGATGCTTGACCTTAACTTGTAGTTAAAAATATGTAGTTAAAAATATGTAGTTAAAAATTATAGTTAAAAATTGCAGTTAAAAGCCGTCACATAGAGCAAACAAACGCAATAACCATCTGCAATCATTGTAATATACTACTCAATATATAAATGTCTGCAAGTGATTTATTGGGTAGTATTACAAAGTCTAAAGATAACGCAAATTATGATTAAGTATAAATTTATCTGATAATAATTTGCGATTTAGCTTAGCTTAACATATCTTAACAATAGCTTAGCTCGCCCATATTCTGGCCAGTGAAAAGTTCTGGCTAACGAAAAGCGTTGACTAATCAAAACGCTAACTAAAAAATGGATAATAGATCATAATAGCACGACAGGAAGTAAGGATGGAGATCGGGTAGTAGTTTACAATTTAAGCCGTTTGTTTTTGTGCTGTTTACTTTTATACTATTTACTTACTCTTATCTAATGCGCTTTCTACCTTTTCTTGCAGGTTCTTAATGCGTAAATTAAACCCACTGCCATGTTGTTCTTTTTGGGAGGATATTTCTAATAGTTCGTGTGCGATGTTCAGTGCGGCGATCACCGCGATGCGGTCGGCACCAATCACTCTGCGACTGTCGCGAATTTCTCGCATCTTTTTGTCCAGCAAGCGAGCTGATTTCACTAGGCCATCACGTTCTTCATTAGGGCAGGAAACACAAAATTCTTTATCCATAATACGGACGGTTACAGGCACAGCATCATTATTCATTAATCGCTCTCCAATGATTTGAGTCGGTCAATCATTGCTTCAACACGCACTCTGGCTAATTCGGTCTTTTCTATTAACGTTGCACGTTCTGTGACCAGAGAGGTTTGGCGTTCACGTAACAAATGATTTTCGCCTTTAAGTTCATCACAGGTTTTTATTAGCTCATCAACTTGGTTTTCTAGTTTATTGAGGTCAGATTCGGTTTTGCCGCTTTTCCTTTCATTTTCCATAATAGCAATATAAAGCGGACCGTTGGCAGGGTCAACGGCTAGGCCAAAAATTAGCTTGATGTTAGTGCGTTTCCGTGAATAATTACACTGTGCTAGTCTTTTGTTAGTCGCTAATCGATGCTAACGAATTTTTCATCACGTATTGACATGATTAAGAGAAGGTCAAAATAAGTGCAATATGATTACCCAAGTTTGACCGAGGTGTTATCCCGAATAGGGCCAGGTAACGACGCGTCTGAAAGCCACGGTGTGCTATGTGGATTACTGTGTACAAAGAGTGACACGGCAGTCACGCTGTGGCTGGACTACCTGCTGTCTCAGGTAAGTGAGGGGGGCGGCGTTTCATCCGGCGAATTGAGTACGTTATTAAACCCTATTATTCGTGAGTCTCAGCGACAATTGACCAACACGGAGTATAATTTTCAACCAATTTTACCTGAA
>CAZWBV010000150.1:2718-7143 GCA_964632225.1 uncultured Gammaproteobacteria bacterium
CCCGGCGAGTGTCGCTGAGCAAACCATCGCACTCGCGCACTGGGCGCAAGGGTTTCTTGTTGGCATGAGTTTTGGCGGGGTGAAGGATTTAAAGGAATTACCGGCTGATTCAATGGAGATCATGCTGGATTTCACCAAAATTGCGCAAGCAGGAAAATACACTATAGAAGGCACAGAAGAAGACGATACTGCGTTTACCGAAATATCGGAATATTTACGTGCGGGCGTGTTGCTTGTCTATCAGGAGCTACATTCACGAAATAAGGCGCCGCACACGACGCATCCCGCAGACAATTCTCGATTGCATTGACCATCCGGTTTTTAGTTAGCGCCATCTGCTATTGAATTTAGCCAACTTTCGGGGTTGGCTACTCATTTTTCTGGCATACTCTGGGTATGGAAGAAAAAGAATTTATCCGCCGACGCAAGCGCTTATTGCAATTGATGGGTGCAGGCGATGTGGCCATTCTGCCAACTGCGCCGATTAAAATACGTAATCGAGATGCGGAATACCCCTACCGCCCAGACAGTGATTTCTATTACCTGACTGGGTTTCCTGAACCTGAAGCGGTTGCTGTGCTGGCACCCGGCCGCAAACATGGCGAATACATTCTGTTTTGCCGTGAAAAAGACCCGAAAATGGAAACCTGGCACGGTAGGCGTGCGGGGTTAGAGGGAGCGTGTGAAAGACATGGCGCAGAAGATGCATTTCCCATTGGCGATATTGATGAGATCCTGCCAGGCTTACTGGAAAACTGCGGGCGAGTATTTTATACCATGGGCAGCGATACTCTATTCGATCAGAAAGTGATTGGTTGGGTAAACCAGTTACGCGTCATGGTGCGTTCGGGCGTTCATGCGCCGGGCGAATTTGTCACATTAGATCATCTTCTTCATGATATGCGCTTGTACAAAAGTAGAAGCGAAATAAAAGCCATGCGTAACGCGGCAAACATATCTGTTGAAGCACATAAGCGTGCAATGCGTTTGTGCAAGCCAGGCCTGATGGAGTACGAACTCGAAGCTGAATTAATACATGGTTTTAAGAAACAGGGTTGCATGTCGGCCTATACGCCCATTGTTGGCGGCGGTGCTAATGGCTGTATTCTTCATTATGTTGAAAATAATGTTGAACTTAATAATAAAGAACTGGTGTTAATCGATGCGGGTGCCGAGTTTGATAGTTATGCTGCTGACATTACCTGTACATTTCCCATAAACGGGTGCTTTACTGCGGCGCAAAAAGCATTGTATGAACTGGTGTTGGCAGCGCAACAAGCGGCAATTAAAAAAGTTGCACCTGGCAATCACTGGAATGATCCGCACATCGCTGCAATCAAAATACTCACCAAAGGACTGGTGAAATTGGGTATTCTAAAAGGTCAGCCTGCCAAATTGATTAAGGATAAAGCTTATCGTCGTTTCTATATGCATCGTACTGGCCATTGGTTAGGTATGGATGTGCACGATGTGGGTGATTATAAGATTGCTGATCAGTGGCGTGTGCTGGAGCCGGGTATGGTGATGACTGTTGAGCCAGGTATTTATATTCCTGCGGGAACCAAAGGTGTGGCAAGAAAATGGTGGGATATAGGAATACGTTTAGAAGATGACGTACTGGTTACACGGGATGGGCAGGATGTGTTGACCAAAGGTTTACCCAGAACCGTAGAGGAAATAGAATCTTTTATGGCGCACAGTAAGTTGGCGAGTTGTCCATCCTGATGTCTAGCATACTACAAGTACCACATCAAACTTCCTATCAAAGAATGGATTACGATATATTGATTATAGGGGGCGGTCTGATTGGTGCCAGCTTTGCCTGTGCAATGGCAGAGCAAAATCTGCGTATTGGTGTGATTGAAACCATTTCTTTTAAATCCGCTTCACAACCCAGTTTTGATGATCGCTCGATTGCACTTTCGCTGGGTTCCAAGCAAATTTTCGATACAATCAATATCTGGCCATCAATAAAAAATCTCGCGACGCCGATTAACAAAATTCACGTCTCTGATCGTGGGCATTTTGGTGTTACCCGGTTGGATTGTGTGCAACAGGGGGTCGACGCATTGGGTTATGTCGTGATGAGTCGTGATATTGGCCATGCTCTGGGGGACCGTATGTCACATAGTTCGAATATTGAATTAATCTGCCCCGCAAGTGTGATTGCAATCAGTTTGCCAGCACACCCACAAAGTGCGGAGATGGCGCAGGTGACGGTCGAGATTCACACGGGTACAAATAAAAACCGCACACAGAAAATATCAGCACGACTTATTGTTGCGGCCGATGGTCGCGATTCTATCGTCCGTCAGTCTTTAGCGATTAAAGTGACAGATTGGGACTATAAACAAAGTGCTATTATTGCGAATATCACTTCGCAGCACGCACATCAAAACGTCGCCTATGAGCGGTTTACTCGTAGTGGCCCTATTGCGGTGCTGCCATTGTCTGCAGGGCGATCATCCATAGTTTGGACGCGCGCAAATACCGAGGTGGAAGCAACGATGGCAATGGATGATAAAACCTTTATCGATGCTTTTCAGACACTGTTTGGCTATCGGTTGGGCAAGCTAGAGAAAGTGGGTGTACGTCATGCCTATCCATTGCGACTAGTGCATGCTCGCGAACAAGTACGCCCACGTCTTGCGTTGATAGGTAATGCGGCCCATTCCTTACACCCTATCGCCGGTCAGGGGTTTAATCTGGGCTTACGCGATGTGGCCGTATTGGCGGAAATTATACAAGACGCACAATGCGTAAATAATGATATTGGGCAGTTGCATGGCTTAAATAACTATGCCGTTGGGCGTAAGCGCGATCATCTGCGTGTTGTTGCGTTCACTGATGGATTGGTGAGATTGTTTTCCACCGATTTTTTACCCTTTGCAATTGCGCGCAATGTCGGTCTAGTCGCGGCAGATTTGTTGCCGCCGTTGAAACGCTTGATCGCTCGCCAAGCAATGGGCCTGACTGGTAAATTGCCTCGAATAGCGCGTGGGTTGAGTTTATGAGTAGTCCTCCTACTGCTGTTAGTGCCCGCAATAAAAAATCAAAGACGCAGAGCACGGAATATGACTATGACGTTGTGGTTGTCGGTGGCGGCATGGTTGGTGCGAGCTTTGCCTGTTCCTTGGCACGTTCACTGGCTGGCTTATGTAACGGAAAGTGTAACAGCAAGCCATTAAAAATTGCGATTGTGGACGCAATGCCGGCACCGACGTGGTCGAAGCAAATTCATGATACGAGGGTAAGTGCAATAACACGGGCGTCAGAATGTTTTTTGCGAAATATCGGTGCCTGGGATTACATGAGACAGAGGCGCGTCAGTCCATTTCGGGAAATGCACGTCTGGGACAGTACCGGTAACGGAGAAATTCATTTTGACGCTGCACATATTGGTGAAGCCTGCATGGGTCATATTGTTGAAAACAGCGTAATACTGTTGTCTGTCTTGCAACAACTCGATGAACTGGATAATGTCGATTACTTTAGTCCAGTGCAAGCCATAGCGCTCACTATTGAGGATCACCAGGCTTCACTGGCGTTGGCTGATGGGCGATGTATCAACGCGAAACTCATTGTGGGTGCGGATGGCAGTCATTCCTGGGTTAGAGAACAGGCAAATATAAAAGTCACCGGATGGGATTATCATCAAAAGGCGTTGGTGACCACTGTTAAGACAACGATAGATCATAGAGAAACCGCCTGGCAGCGTTTTTTACCGGACGGGCCGTTAGCCTTTTTGCCTCTATCAGATGGCTTTTGTTCCATCGTATGGAGCGTCACAACTCAACGTGCTGAGCAATTGTTAGCGTCAGGCGATGAGTCCTTTATTGCAGAGCTGGAAAGCGCTTTTGACAGGAAGCTGGGCCATATTACGTCGATTTCAGCACGTGCGGCTTTCCCATTGAAATTACAACATGCAGTCGATTACGTGCGCCCGCGTCTGGCGCTAATAGGTGACGCGGCGCATACCGTGCACCCGCTTGCAGGTCAGGGTGTCAATTTAGGGTTTATGGACGCAGCCACATTGTCTGATGTGTTAACGAATGCACTTGATGGTGCTAAATCAGGTTATTCTGATATAGGTGCCTACACATTGCTTAGAAAATATGAGCGTTGGCGAAAAACCGATAATTTAGCCATGCTTGCGGCAATGGACATGTTTAAAAAAGTGTTTGGCAATAATTTGCCAATTGTGCGTTGGGTTAGAAATACGGGTTTGACCATGACAGACAAGACAGATCCGCTAAAAAATATTATCATGCGGCATACGATGGGATTAAAAGGGGATTTACCCGAACTGGCGAAGCCAGGTTATTTGTCGAAGTATGTGGGTCAAGATGAGAATATTAACGGAATTGCATGAAGTTATGTTGTTTATAACTGTTTTATTTATAACTGCCTTATTTATAACTACAC
>CAZWBV010000151.1:0-7029 GCA_964632225.1 uncultured Gammaproteobacteria bacterium
TGGTGGCACGAGAGGATAGGCAGTCATTTTTGTGATGAATCGGACCCGCAATTGGCCGCTGCTCTGTCACAACTCGGATTAAACAAAGCAATATTAAACACCGCTGTAAATCATTGCTCCACCGGTGAAAAACAACGTCTGGCATTATTACGCTTGTTACAAAACCAACCCAAAGTCCTGCTACTCGATGAACCTACATCGAGCATGGATCCTGACACGGTCAAGCGTGTGGAGTCCTATCTTTTTGACGTTCGCCAACAGCAACACGTTGCCATTTTATGGATTAGTCATGACCCGCAACAAATCAAACGCATTGCCGATAAACACCTACAGATAGAAAATGGCAAAATAGTTGAAGCACCAATAGCATGAATATCATTTCACTCACTTATGTCGATTTAATTATAGCGGCAACGCTGGTTATCGGGCTGGCGCTGACCTCTGTCGCGTTGCAACTGAACCTGGGTATAAAAATTATTGTTGCAGCAGTGCGTACCGCCCTGCAACTTTCACTCATCGGTTTTATCCTGAAGATTTTATTCGCGAATAGCCAGATAAGCTGGGTGTTATTGCTTGCCCTGGTTATGTTATTGATAGCAGGATACGAAATAACCGCCCGACAAACCCATCGCTTTAAAGGTGCTTGGGCATATGGCATCGGTAGTTTTTCGATGTTTGTATCCTCGTTCACCATCACCCTTTTTTCGCTATTGGTTATCGTACAACCTGAGCCCTGGTATCAACCACAATACGCGATACCGTTATTGGGCATGCTGCTGGGCAATACCATGACAGGCATTTCATTAGGTATAAACCACCTGACTCAAACAGCCACACAGCAACAAAACATAATCGAAGCAAGATTATTACTTGGTCAAAGCTGGAAACAAGCAATCGGTGATATACAAAGGCACAGTGTACGAATCGGGTTAATACCCATGATAAATGCAATGGCAGCGGCAGGTCTGGTGAGCATACCGGGTATGATGACAGGGCAAATTCTATCCGGCACTGCACCGCTTGAAGCAGTAAAATACCAAATATTGATCATGTTTTTGATATCAGCGGGAACGGGTTTCGGCACCGTCACGGCTGTGTATATGAGTGCCCGACGACTGTTCGACGAACGCCATCGATTGCGTGTCGATAGATTACAAAATACAGCTTAGCGGCCAATTTACAGGCACGGATTGCATTAATCAGATTAAATATTTCTTTAATATCACCGATATATTATATACGCTATCAATAATGATATCGTTTATATAACGCAGTATCGGAGCTTATTATGCGACTGATTTTATTAAGTTTACTAATCACGCTAACATTCGCCACAGGAAACTCGTCAGCGCGGGAAATACAAAAATGGACCGATGAAAACGGCCGGGTTCATTATGGTGATTACACAGAACAGTATAAAGCAAAAACATTGAATGTAACGACCACCAGTCCGGGCGGGGATTCGGTAAATTCCTATGATACAAACAGAAACGAAACCCGCGACAAACTGATCGAATCCATGCAAGAAAGACGACTGGGTAAAAAAGAGAACAAAGACAAAGAAGACAATAAATTAGCAATAATGAAGCAAAATTGCAGTCGCGCAAAAAGCCAATTAGCCACAATGAAAACTGGAGGCCGACTGATCAGATATGATGAAAACGGCGAGCGCCACTTTCTGGACGATAACGAACGAGCAACGGGGCTCGCTGCCGCAAATAAGGCCGTGGCCGAGTGGTGCAAATAATTCCCCGTTACTGACTTTCCACCTGCTCTTCTTTTTTAATTACAAAGTAGAAGTAGAAATATAATCTGAAAAAAATTCGGGATAATTGAGCGCACCCCGGTGTACATCCCGATTGTAATATCGCGAATCAAACGTCTTATTGACTGCGTCCTCTTCTCTAAATTCACATAATAATTCATTTTTTGTCGCCATCGTCGCTGACCACCAACCGGACGGATATACAGACTGAGGAAACAACAGGCTTTGAATATTGTTGAACCCTGCTTCGCGCATCGCCAGGTACATCGATTTGATAATATGACCGTGAATCAGCGGCGACTCACTTTGTTGTACTATAATTCCATTGGGTCGAAGTACCCGCAGGCAATTCCGAAAGAAGGTAGCTGTAAATAAGCCTTGCGCCGGGCCAACCGGGTCGGTACTGTCAACAATGATGACATCGTAACGCGCCTGCTTTGAGTCCCTTACCCAGTTGATTGCATCTTCAAAAATAAACTCTGCGCGCGAATCCTGATTAGAAGCACATAGCTCAGGAAAATACTGCTCAGCAACGCGAGTCACACGTTCATCGATTTCGACCTGCTGGACACTCGCGATATTTTTATGCTTTAGCACCTCCAATAAAGTGCCACAGTCCCCGCCGCCGACAATCAGCACATCTTTCGGGTCACTGTGTGTAAACAATACCGGATGAGACAACATCTCATGGTAGATAAAGTTATCGCGAGTTGAAAGCATCACCAACCCGTCTATGGTCATTAAGTTTCCGTACTTTTGAGTTTGGTAAATTTCTATACGTTGATAAGGCGTTTGCTCATCATGCAATTTGCCTTTTATTTTAAGTGAGTAAGCAGAACCTGCATCTTCGCAAACCTCAGTAAACCATGTATCATCTGGAATCATTTTTACCTCTGTTGTTTTACCTGCATATCAAAAGACGAAAAACATGGATAAATGGAACATAGAACAAGCTCGAGCCACCTACAATGTATCACGCTGGAGTGATGGGTATTTTGATATTAATAACCAAGGTCATGTCGTTGCCCGGCCCGCGCATCAGCAAACGCCAGCAGAAATAGACATTTACAGGCTCACCGAAGAAATTAAACAAGCCGGTCTGTCTCTTCCTGTACTCGTTCGTTTCAACAATATTTTACATGACCGTGTAACGAAACTTGGTACTGATTTTCATCAAGCAATGGAAGAAAACAATTACCAGGGAAAATATACCAGCGTTTATCCCATCAAAGTAAACCAGCAACGCAGTGTAGTAGATGAAATCCTGAATGTCGAGGGCCAACAAGTCGGGCTTGAAGCAGGCAGCAAACCGGAATTAATGACAGTACTTGCGTTGTCGAAAAAAAACAGCAACGTTATCATCTGTAATGGCTACAAAGACCGGGAATATATTCGCATTGCGCTTATCGGTCAACAACTCGGTAACAAGGTCTATATTGTTGTCGAAAAAATATCTGAACTTAATTTAATCATCAACGAAGCCAAAGACTTAAATATACAACCCTTAATTGGCGTTCGTATCCGGTTATCATCCACTGGCACCGGGTTATGGCAAAATACCGGCGGCGAAAAATCCAAATTTGGCTTATCGGCGACCCAGGCATTATCTGTCATAGCGCGTCTGAAAAAAGTCAAATTACTGGATGCACTGACACTACTTCATTTTCATATGGGCTCACAACTGCCAAACATTCGCGATATACAACGTGGCTTAAGTGAATGCGCCCGCTACTATGCTGAATTTCACCGATTAGGTGCCCCTATTCGGTGTATAGATGTAGGTGGCGGTCTCGGCATTAATTATGATGGAACACAATCTCGTAATTATTGTTCTATGAATTATGGAATTAAAGAATATGCAACAAGCATCGTCAGCGCATTTACACATATTTGCTCGGAGAACACATTACCACATCCAGACATTATCACTGAATCAGGCCGCGCCCTGACTGCCCACCATGCAGTATTAATAACAAATGTCGTCGAGACTGAAACAGTTAACCAAAACAAGCCGGACAAACCAGACTTAAGTAACAAAAACAACTCACCCCTTGAACTATATCATGAAGCGACACACAATTTGTCGAATATACATGCGCAGTACATCCAGGGTAAAATAACGTTGCAACAACGTGCTGCGGCAGAACAAGCTTATTTTTCACTGTGTTGGAAAATTCGACCGCTATTACAAGCCAGTACAAAAGCCCACCGAGACACACTGGACGAACTCAATGAAAAGCTCGCCGATAAATATTTTTGTAATTTTTCTATTTTTCAATCTATACCGGATGTCTGGGCCATATCACAAATTTTCCCGATAATGCCCATACACCGGCTCGACGAAGCACCACAGCGGCGCGGCAGAATATACGACATCACCTGCGACTCTGACGGCAGAATAGATCAGTATGTCGATAGCGAAGGAATAGAATCCAGCTTACCGTTACATGCTCTTAACGAAAACGAGCCCTATCTGATTGGCATATTTCTGATCGGCGCATACCAGGAAATTCTCGGCGACATGCACAACCTGTTCGGCGACACAGACTCGGTTAACCTGGTGATCACTGACGATGGCAACTATAAACTCGACCAGGCAACGCGCGGTGATACAGTCAAATCCGTATTAAAATATGTTAATTACGACACGGCTGATTTTGCAAAGGCCTACGACGAAAAAATCAAATCTGCCGATTTAACGGAACAGCAGAAAAAACTTTTTTTGCAAGAACTGTCAACAGGCCTTACTGGCTATACATATTTAGAAGAATAAATTGATTTATCTCGGTTTAGAAATACTCAGCGCCCCCTTCTTTGGCTCATCAGATGTGGACTAGCAGATGATGGAAAAATCCTTTATTATTGATATTTATGTTGCTATCAATATCAACAGAAGTTCAACAGACGTGTTCTGAAGAGAAGTGTTCTGTAGAGAACCGTTACTGCACAAATCTCTAGCTAGGAGCCTGAAAGCCGAGTGTAATGGATTATAATAAAACGATAATGAGAGAAACCCTATGAAAGCAAGAGCGGCAGTTGCATGGGCGCCAAAGAAGCCTCTTGAAATAGAAGAAGTGGATGTCATGGGCCCGAAAGAAGGTGAGGTTTTATTAAAAGTAATCGCCTCGGGTGTTTGCCACACGGATGCGTTTACGCTTTCTGGTGATGACCCGGAAGGTTCTTTTCCCTGTATTCTTGGTCACGAAGGTGGTTGTGAAGTTGTAGAACTTGGCTCGGGTATCAAGAATCTGAAAGTCGGCGATCATGTCATCCCTTTATACATTCCTGAGTGCGGTGAATGCGAATACTGTAAATCGACAAAAAGTAATCTGTGTCAATCAATCGCCGCAACTGTCTGGTCCGGTTATATGCCAGACGGCACAAGACGTTTTTCTAAAAATGGCAACGATATTTTTCATTATATGGGCTGTTCCACTTTTTCTGAATATACTGTCGTTCCGGAAATTGCGCTTGCAAAGATCAACAAAGAGGCCCCTCTTGACAAGGTTTGCCTGTTAGGTTGTGGTGTCACGACCGGTATCGGCGCGGTAGTTAATACGGCCAAAGTCGAACCTGGTTCAACAGTGGCCGTATTTGGTCTTGGTGGTATCGGTTTGTCTTGTATTCAAGGTGCAGTAATGGCGGGAGCTGATCGTATTATCGGCATTGATATTAATCCCGATAAATTTAAGTTTGCCAGGCAGCTGGGGGCAACGGATTTTATTAATCCAAACGATATTAGTGGTCCATTTGTTGAATACATGCAAGATACCTATAACGGCGGTCCGGATTATTCATTTGAATGTATTGGCAATACGCATGTCATGCGTGATGCGCTGGAATGTACGCACATGGGTTGGGGTGTTTCTACCGTCATCGGTGTTGCGGGAGCAGGCCAAACCATAGAAACCCGTCCGTTTAACCTGGTGGTTGGCCGTACTTGGAAGGGCACCGCATTTGGCGGTGTAAAAGGCAGAACCGAGTTACCGGGGTATGTTGAACGTTATCTGTCTGGCGAAATTGAACTGGATAGCCTGGTGACACACACGATGCCATTGGAAAATATAAACACCGCATTTGAGCTGATGCACCGTGGTGAAAGTATTCGCTCTGTCATTATTTTTTAAGTTAAGTAGCCCCAGCAACCCCCCTTTGACAGGATAATATGCCATGACAATACAGCGAATTGAAAGTAGCAAAGAGTTTGGTGGTTACCTGAATCGTTATACACACGACTCGAAGGTATGCCATTGCAAAATGACTTTCTCCGTGTTTTTACCTCCTCAGGCTGCAACTGTCAATGTGCCTTCATTGTACTGGTTATCAGGGCTAACCTGTTCGGATGACAATGCGCGTGTCAAGGCAGGAGCACAACGCTATGCCGCTGAACAGGGTGTTGCGTTGATTTTTCCTGATACCAGTCCACGCGGCGATGGTGTCGCCGATGAAGAACATCGTTATGATATGGGTAAAGGTGCCGGATTCTATGTCAATGCGACGCAAGCCCCCTGGCTAACGCATTACCACATGTATGACTATGTTACTAAAGAGCTACCGGAACTGCTGAACGCAAATCTGCCGCTGATTGCAAGCGCCAAATCTATCTTCGGTCACTCAATGGGTGGGCACGGCGCATTAATCTGTGCACTTAAAAACCCGGCAGGCTATAAATCGGTTTCCGCCTTCTCTCCGATTTGTCACCCTGTCAATTGTGATTGGGGTCAAGCTTGTTTTACCGCCTATTTAGGAGATGATATTAACGCCTGGCGTGCCTATGATGCTACCGCATTGATAGAAATGGGCGCAAGGGTTTCCAACATTTTGATTGATCAAGGTACTGCGGATGAGTTTTACCATGAGAAGCAGCTTTTACCGGAGAATTTACAGGCCACGTGTGATAAGGCGGGGCAATCAATAACAATACGCATGCAGGGCGGCTATGACCACAGCTATCATTTTATTTCCACCTTTATTGGAGAGCATATTGCCTACCATACTGCGGCATTGAAAGCCTGATCGAATTCTGTGTAGCAGACTATCTGTGTAGCAGACTAGGAAGCCTGACGTTATCAAACCAAGCTAAGTAAATGAATTGGTTAATGCTGGTTCTTGCAGATTTTCGCAAAAAACCAAATTGAACCACCAAGTTCTAGAATCTCTTTATCAGTAGTTTCATTAAACTTTTTAATATCTGTCTCACTTTTCATCCTTCTGAGTTCTTCCAATGTGAAACAGCGAGGAATCAAAAAAAGCGCCCGTTTGCT
>CAZWBV010000152.1:0-6960 GCA_964632225.1 uncultured Gammaproteobacteria bacterium
TAATTGGGAAAGCTGGCATGACCCAAACCACAACCTTATCTGGGTAAACCCATCCGTTGAACGAATGACGGGTTATACCGTAGAAGAATGTTTAGGCATGCACGACTTCCCATTCCCCCTGGTGACAGATGACAATAAAGAGAAGGCCGCCAAAAAATTCAAGTCTGAGAAAACCGGCACGACTGTCATCGATATAAAACGCAAAGACGGCACTTTTTTCTGTGCGTCCATCGACTGGCAACCTATCTATGACAATGAGGGACAATACCTGGGAACAAGAAGCAGTATCAGAGATATCACAGAACAAGTAAGCGCCCAAAAAGAAGCCGTTAAGAAACTGGAAGAACTACAAAAATCCCAACAGGAAAAAACGCGGCTATTATCGCTCTCGCAACAAGAGCAAGCCCGTTTATCCAGTCTACTCTCAGCCATGCGCGTCGGCATTCTTTTCGAAACCGAAGATAATCACATTACCTACCATAACCCGGCATTCTTTAATATTTGGCAAATCAATCAGCCACAAAATTTTACAGGAAAACCAACCGTTGAATTATTGGATTTAGCTGCCTGCAAGCTAGACGACACCTCACGGCAACAATTTCTACAGGCAGACTCTTTGCTCGCAAACAAACAAAACGACAATGAATCGCTGGAATTAATTTTACTGGATGGAAGAACAGTGACTCAACTCTGTTATCCCGTGAAAAACAGGGAAAGCAATACAATAGGTCGCTTATTGGTATTTGAAGACATCACTCATGAACGTCAAACAGAGGAGCAGTTGGTCTATCTTGCGCAAAGAGACGCATTGACAGGACTTTATAATCGCCGCCGCTTCCAGGAAATACTGGACAGTATGCTGGAATTTGCCCTTAAACATAACGCGCAAGGCGCTTTACTATTTTTCGACCTGGACGAATTTAAATTTATTAATGACACCTTTGGACATAAAGCAGGCGATGAAATACTGGTAAACATCGCAAATGAATTAAGCACAATCCTGCGTCGTAATGAATATTTTTGCCGCGTCGGAGGAGATGAATTTGCAATACTATTACCTAACGCCACAACAAACGACGCAGAAACCTTATCCACCAGAATTGTTCGTACTATATCACAGATCCACTTTAAACATGGCGGGCAAAAACTTCGGCTAACGGCAAGTTTGGGCATCGCACTGTATCCGCAGCACGCCGCAGACTCAATTGAACTGCTAGCGCATGCAGATGCTGCCATGTATCAAGCAAAAGAAGCGGGGAAAAACACCTGGCGCCTGTATAGAGAAGATCTGGACACTGCAAAAAACATGTTTAACCACATAAGCTGGAATACGCGAATAAGTCAGGCAATCGAAAACGAACATTTAAAATTACACTTCCAAGGTATATACGACACCAACACCAAGCAACTTGTACACATTGAAGCATTGGTACGCATGGCTAATGAAGATTCACCTGATCAACTTATCCTACCGGGTCATTTCATACCCTTTGCAGAAAAAAATGGAAAAATTATCGACATTGATCGATGGGTTGTTAAAAAAAGCATTGAAATACTGGCCCATTCAAACGAGTTTCCACCTGTCGCCATCGCCGTTAATATTTCTGGCCGGTCATTTGACGACCCGTCCTTGCCTCAATTCATCTCTGAATTGCTTCGCTATCATAACGTAAGCCCGAGCAAATTAAGTATCGAGCTTACTGAAACTTCAGCAGTTTCCGATCTTCACGATGCACAACGATTTATCGACTCATTGCAAAAAACCGGCTGTAATATTTTCCTTGATGATTTTGGTTCTGGATTCTCATCGTTTCTCTATTTAAAACACCTCAATGTCGACGCGCTAAAAATCGATGGCACATTTATTCAGGATCTACCAAACGATCACACTAATCAAATTTTCGTTAAATCTATTGTGGATGTGGCAAAAGGCCTAAACAAAAAAACGGTCGCTGAATTCGTAGAAAATGAAGACACCTATAGATTATTAAAAAAACTTGGCGTTGATATGGTACAGGGCTATTATCTGGACAAGCCAAGTAAAACACCGCCCCAACTTGAAAATTCAAAGAAAAATATTAACCGCAAAAAAAAAACAAACAAATTCTTCCGGGTTAACTCTTAAGGGCCTCTGATTAATTCTAAATAAACACTATTCATTAAGAAACAAGAGTAAGAAACCAAATGAGGTAAATACGATGGACCACAAAGAAGCAGATGAAATTCGCCAATCAGTACGTGATAGTTATTCAAAAGTAGCCGAGGCCAGTAATGCAGGAAACGACTGCGGCGTCGAATCCAGTTGTTGCGGTGTTTCTTCTGACGGACAAATCAACGCACTCATTTCAACCCGCCTGGGTTATTCAGAAGATGACCTTCAAAATGTACCTGATGGCGCTGACATGGGGCTGGGCTGCGGTAATCCGCGTGCTATTGCAAGTATCCAGGCAGATGAGACCATTTTAGACCTGGGCAGTGGTGGTGGTTTTGACTGCTTTCTGGCAGCACGGGAATTGAAAGGCTCAGGCACTGTCATTGGCGTCGATATGACACCGGCGATGATCAGCAAAGCACGCGATAACGCATATAAAGGCAACTATAAAAATGTTGAATTTCGATTGGGCGAAATCGAATTTCTCCCTGTCGCAGATAACACGGTTGATGTCATCATCTCGAATTGTGTTATCAACCTATCACCCAATAAACCCCAGGTATTTCGTGATGCATTCAGGGCCCTGAAACCCGGCGGGCGCCTTGCCATTTCAGATGTTGTCGCCAGTTGCGAATTACCCGAACACATTCGTAATGATCTTGCCCTGTATTCGGGCTGTATGGCTGGGGCATCGCAGATCAAAGAATTGGAAATTATAATGAAAGATTCCGGCTTCACAAATATTCAAATCACACCAAAAAATGATTCCAAAGAATTCATCAAGAACTGGGCACCAGATCGCGGCGTCGAAGAATACGTATTATCTGCATATATAGAGGCAAAAAAACCAAGCGTTTCTTCTTGTTGTTAAACCTAAATAAATCAGTTGGATCGTAGCGAGGGCGACTAATGCACTAGTACATAGATATACGTAGTTAGAGCAACGCAAGAGCAGTTGCCGAGTAGCTTCAACTGATTTATTTAGGTTTATCCAACCCGACTGCTTGGTTGTTCTGCCCTAACGTCGAAAATCAACCGACCGATGCCGCAGCGAAACAGCGGTAGCAAGATACCTAACTTTGTTCAAGAGACAACTTATCTAGCTCTGAACGTAATTCCGTTTCACCCTTACTATTACCGAGCGTACCTCGTTTTGTCCCGTTGGGGCTAAAAAATACGAGAACAACGGCACCAACATTCTGTTGCTGTCTAAACATTTGGCCCTCTTTGGAATTAACATTAACCACAAAAAACTCTACCTTGCCAGCGTAATCTGGGCGCACCTTATTAAGCAGCGTCATTAAATCCAAACTTTGAATAGAACTCTTATCGTGTATGAGCACAACAGCGGCCATACCCTGGCCAATTTTTGACAAGTCATCGTTAAAACCCTTCGGCAGTAACATAATTGCAATGGCCCAAAAGGCACTGACACCTAAAATAACAAATAGAGTGGTACGTGATGCAGAACCTGCTTGGCTATAAGTCATATTTTTGTATTTCCTGTCATGTAAAGAACGAAGGCCTGACCTGGGTGAGACTTCAGTTAGTTTATCGTAAAACCGTAATGCCAAAATCCTTGGGGTGATATTCTACATTCTCAATAATAAACTGGCGAATTTTCTCACCTCGTTTACATAATTTACGTCATATAATCAAATAGTTAATTGTCAACCCTGCGAACTATCATTGTCAACCTCCATATGAAATAGTCCGCCCTAACGAATTAAGGTTAGATCGTGAGAGTGACAGAACGCGATTACACTACATGATCAGGGTCTACCATTGAAAATATCTTTTTCTGATTTATACCTGCTGATCTGATAGTTCCGCGTGTCATTTATTTAGTTTGCCTAGCACGAGCGAAACATCCCTATAAGGAACCCGCTGTATTTCCTGCCAATGACTTTCCGTTCCTGCCAGTTCCTTTAATGTTGCATCAGTATCGTAAGCCAATATATAACCTTTATAGTCCTCTTTATTAAATTCCCGGGGGACACGTAATAGCCCTGGTTTTGCATAAAACCAAAGTGCATAGTGCGTGTGCCCTAACACTTGTATTTTTGCATTTTCAGGCACTAATGATTCAATCTTCTGCATCACGATTTCGCCGTTCCTGTTCTTATTTACTCGTTCAATCTTGTAAGGTAAATAGGCACTAAAATAAAGAAGCTTCGCGACGATCAAATTTCCTATTAATACAGGAAGCATACTTTTTGGTAGTTCATCAAAGGACGAACGCATCAATTTATAGGCAATCACTAAAACCGGAATAGCGGTTATCAAAACAACATACCAGGGTAATAGCAAGGCAGGCGCAGATGTCCAGACGGAAATAGAGGATGTTATTAAAAATAATATAGATAACAAAACCAGAGTGACCGAAAAAAACTTAATGCCTTTGCGTATAACGCCAGTAAAACGATCTATACCATATTTTTGATAGCAAATTTCAAATAATAACGTAATTAAGACCAATATGGTCGGGAACATCGGCAAATAATACCTGACCGCCGCGTCCCCTCTAAACCAATAAAGCGGCAAATTAACGACGATGGCAAGTGCACAAAATACAAATAAATTTCCGTAACGTTGTCTTAGAAAAATCCGTGTATCACGCATATACAACGGTATTAATAACAGACTAAAAGGTATCAGGGCAGCAAACAACTGCAGTGGATAAGTAGTAATATGCTTAACGTAATCTATCGGTGACGATGTTAATCCACGGTTAACCACCTCCGCTTGCAAACTCGTTAGCAGCGCATCAACACCTGCGCTCTGTACCATAACAGCCAGCCAACTGCCGATAATCAGACACATCACAGTGAAACTGACGATATGCCCGATCGAAAACAGTTCTTTATATTTTTTTTGAAAAAATAGAAACGGCGCAACACTAAAATAGAAGAAGACCAGGGAAGGCTCTCTTTTTGTCAAAAACGAAGCGGCAACAACAATAAGAGGAATAAACCATAATCTAATACCCGTGCAACCTCGATCATACAACAAGTACCAGCTCCAAATTGACAACGTGACAAAAAATACAAAAACAATTTCTATCTCCGCAATACTGGCTTTTGCCATTAATTCAGGCGTCAACAGTATCGCCAAACCCAGAAATAATTGCCCTGATTGAGACAAATACCGACGTAAGCCCACCACCATTATTATTGCAGTTAACAATAAAAATATGACGGAAGGCAATCGCGCGGTAAATTCTGTTACTTCCCCTCCAGGTGAACTAAATGCGGCAATCAGCCAATTGAATAATGGCGGCTTCGCTGTATAAATCTCGTTGAGCAACATGGGCACAAAGAACTCACCTGTTTCCATCATGCTGCGCGCTATTAATGCGCGACGTGGTTCTTCATGTATGAGCGGCAAATCGCCCAGAAAGGGCAGATACAATATAACAACAAGCGCCGACAACCCGAGGCAAAGTAGCACGGTATTCTTCACGACATTATTTACAGTCGTGTTGATAATCGCGTGTGTTCGATTTTGGATATCCAATGAACTAATTTATTGATTGCAAATGACAGCAAAACAATGCTAACGAGTTTCATTACATCTAACAACAAATATCTTTAAAACTCAGGCAAGCTCTGGACTGAGGATAAACGTTATTACGACGCTTTGAGCGTACTGGCAGCAAATTGATTTTTGCTAATAGCTTTTCCGTTAAACTTATCATTAAACGGTTTCGCAATTTGCCTGCTATAGCGGCTTACTCTTTTAACGTAACGAAATGACTTATGATTGCTATAACGTCGCGATGCGCGTAATCCAATATTATAAGCAAGAAGCGCATGTGCGTCTGTTTTGGTTTTGGTGCGCAAATATAAGAAATGCTTGGAGGCAACGCGTAGATTAAAGGCATCATCAACAATCAAGTGAGTGATTAACTCTTCGTCTGAACTAAATTCACCCAAAAACGCATGTCTTCCCAGGACGTCGTTTGCAGCCGTTACTTTTACTTGCATAACGCCATAAGACCGTTTACCAATAGGTGCCGACATATGGCCAATTCGCCCTAATAAGCCTGCCAGCGTTTCCTGTAACAACATTCCTTGAATCAGCTTCGCGTGCTGTAAGCCCCCATCCTGATAAGCAATATCAAAGGCCATTTTCAGTATATAAACCTGTTCCGCCGTCAGCCATACCTTTGCCAAAGGGTTCCATAAGGTATTTGGACGATCTAAATTCGGCGTTAATTGCGTGGTAACAATGTTATCATCAAACCGCCGAATTGACCCTGGATAACTGGTTAATTGTACTTTCAACTGTCTATCCAACTGCTGCTGGTCTAACGGCGTTTCATCAAACTTGTCTAACCCACTATCCTGCCCTGGTTGAGTAACTAAATTTAAGTTATTTGAATTGGATACATAAGATGGGTTTATACATATCGGTTCATCTAGTGTGACACGTTTGATCTGCAATGATGTCTGTGAATATGGAATAGTAGACGGGGTGCTCGCCCCCTTGAAGGTGACCGCAGCAAATGCAATCGATGAAATTGATATCAACGCCAGATAAATCATGAGATTTGCCGTGCCTTTACCTGTATTGCTTGTTCGTCCCATCCTATTTGTTTTTAACATCCCCACCATAACGACTCCACTGCTTTCTTATATATAAAGCGCATATAAAGCACCCACGCTTGCTGAATTTCCACCCAGAACTTTTTTATATTTGGTTTTTCAGTCTTGTTAGCCACTTATCAAGCACGACCTACAAGAAACTGAATGAGTAACATGCGCGCACGTTAGCCATCCGCCCTGCAAGATTTGACGATGAGCCCC
>CAZWBV010000153.1:0-6946 GCA_964632225.1 uncultured Gammaproteobacteria bacterium
TTTGTTTTCGGGCGGCTAATGAAGGTCGTCAGCAAAAAGGAGAGTCAGGTCGTCGGGGCCGCGCTCGTAAAACAGCCGATTATGGCCATCCGCGCCAGCTAAGTAGATTGCGTTCCCGTTATGGGACGGCGGATCGAGCAGCCAGGAAGAAACACCGCGTTGCCGGGAAGCGGCGGCAGGGACAGCGACTCAGCGTTGAGCTTGGTCGAAGTGACGATTGATTTTCGAAATGGTAGAACAGTTGTCCACAATACTAACCTAAGGAAACCTGTTGCCGCGCTCAGTCTGATGAATAAAAATATTGGCCTGCCCGGTGAATTTTACAAACCACTTCTCCCTGTTAATTCACGCTAGAAAATCATTGAAGCAGTCAACACAGCCAGGGAATTAAAGAGGGCGTGCAGTAACACCTAAATCCCAATCGCGACGGGTATATATGCTCCACCAGCATTGTTTGGATAAAACCACAAAAAAGGCCAAGTGGAAATAAAATAAAACGGTTCTTTCTTTTCATTTTGAGCCTGCAATTGATTACCAAGGATTGAACACATGAAACCCCAATACGAATTTATTCTTTTTGTTATCGGCGCGTTTGCGTTATCGATGGTCCCGATTGTCCATTGGCCGTTTTCCTGGTTAGAGACCTACTTTCACGAAATTAGCCACGGCCTAATGGCCGTGCTCAGTGGGGGTACCATTGAGCGCATCGTGTTGCATTTTGACGGTTCCGGTCTGTGTTACACCAAAGGGGGTTGGGCACCTTTGGTGGCTTTCGCTGGTTATGTTGGGGCAGTGGTATGGGGCGCTATTATCTATCTCGGTGCCAGGGCAAGTGGCGTTGTTAGCCGTTGGCTTGCCATCGTCATATTAAGCATGATCGTGATTTCAGGGGTTTTGTATGCCCGTGACATCATCACTGTCCTGATCATGCTGGTTATCAGTGGATCTATATATACCTCTTTTCGCTATGTTTTCGGTGGCATTTTCCCGCGTCTCATGGAGTTTGCCGGCCTCTATGTTATGGCCAGCGCTGCCCGGGCGCCATTAGCCCTCATCGATGGTCGCCATTATGGTGACGGTGCGACATTATCCAATGTTACTTTGCTACCGGAAATTTTTTGGATCTTAATCTGGTTTGGCATCGCTGTTGGCACAATAGTGTTGCTTTGGAATAGACTGAGAATAGTCGCTAAAAGTAAAACCTAGAAAGATCAGTTTTTTGACACCCCCATCTTATCTTTCAGCTAATGTTTACATTTTACGTCACCGCGTGCCATAGACGATTTGTCACATAGCGCTAAACCCACTACATTGTTTCCCAAAAAAGAAATCCTGGATCCAAATGTTGCGACGATATCCGCAGGTCCTTTACCTTTTCTTTTCGAATGATCCGAATGATGGTCAGCATCTTTGGTTTTCTTAATCAACATGCCATGATTGCCGGTAATAACGCTATCGTGAAGATTAGCACTGCTGCCATCATCGAGTGAAATACCTGCTTTACCATTGCCGATGATTTCGAGTGAACTGTTTCGCCCGATATCCAGTTTACTGCCAAACTCGATTTGAATGCCATTATTGGTATTATAATTGGCGACAATTCTGGGTAAATTTGGCTTAGTTGAAAAGAAACCGAATATATTCAGCGAACCATTATCCAGACTAATACCTTCACGCCGGTTATTGTTCGCTGTCAGTGTCGCATTACCATCAATATCCAGGCTGGCTGATGATACAACGTCCAAACCATCCAGGCCGTTTCCACTAGCACTAATGTCTGCATTGAATATAACCATTGATGCGCCGGTGTTAACAGAGAAACCAATAAGAATATTATTATCCGCAATAATTTTCGCATCTGTATCAACAAACATTGTTGCTCCACCAGAAATTTGTGCACCCAATAAGTTACCGGTAAGCACTAACTGCGCACCTTCAGTTACTTTCATCTCGCCGCCATCAATTACTTCCAAACCAAAAGCGCTGCTATTAGTTATACTAAATACATCAATCACTTCAGCGGCTGATCCAGATGTTACATCCAACCCTATTGCTGAACTTTTATCGATTAATACATGTTGTAATTTTACATTGCTGTTATTCTGCAATTGCATGCCGATAATCATATCTGAAATATTACTGTCAGTAATTTTAAAGCTGGCACCGGCATCTGCATGTATGCCAAACAAACCGCCATTAATATCAAATCCGGTTATTACAACTCTTACTGCGCTAATAATTTTAATTAACGTCGGGAAAGACAGCTGAGCGCCATTCAGTTCCGCGTTAACGCCTAAACTATTGCCGATCAATGTCAAGTCATTCGTTTTAATGGTTATTTGCTCTTCGCATACACCATTGACGGTTAATGTATCTCCCGGCATTGCACTGTCAATTGCAGATTGTAACGAATCGTTCGGGCAATAAACAGGCGTTGAGTCGGCAACAACCGGAAGTGATACAAATAACCAGCTCACTCCGGTTAATAAATAGAAAAAAGAACATTTATAACGCTTCATGAATCATATCTCCGTTTTAAAACGATGGAAAATTTCAATAGTTGCCAATCTGACGCGTGCATGACGCAATAAACTATTGTTAAACGAACCAGTGTTAAACGAACCAGTGTTAAACGAACCGATGTTAAACAAACTGGATTTTTACAGCGATGAAATATTATTTCACCAAGTATAGACACTGTATTTATAATACCTATAAATTGATTTTTTATATGAATAGCTTCTGTAGTTATAAGTGTAGTTATAAGTGTAGTTATAAGTGTAGTTATAAGTGTAGTTATAAGTGCAGTTATAAGTGTCGTTAATTAAGTGTGGTTTAGGGGGAATGGTCACTTAACGTGTTGCAGAAGGGTTTTCTTTTAATCAGATTTAATCAAATAGTTACTATAATCGATGAAATTTAATTATTTAGGTGGTAAGAATAATCCCTGTTTTTTTGGAGACTTAAGACCAAGACTAACGTCGTAAGTAATTTGCTATAATGAAATTAGCTCTAAGGCGTTTCAACAGGGTAGGGCGATTCAGCATAGCCAATGACTGATGGAAAGAACGTATCAGTTTCTATTCCGGTGTACCATATTTTTAGCGCTGCTCCGGTTGTCAATATGCCTTCTTCAATTATCACATTCGGTGCTACTATTTCTGCCAGTTCCCAAGCAAATTTTTTCACCAGTAAAGGTTCTGAAAAAAACGTATAAGGGCCAAATATATCAGATGCGATAGCAAGCCCAATACCTTCCTGGGCAGTGAAAAGGAAATACCATGTGCCGTTAGGCGCCAGGTATACGTCTGATTCATCTATGCTGTTGTCGGTCCACGGTATATCATCGAAGTTAATCACCGGGTTTGTTCGTTTAGTCCAGTCTATACCGTTTGTGGACGTTGCGCCTAGCGTACGAATGCCGCTGTCTGCTCCGGTAAAATTATTTGAGGTATTCCAGCCGGTATAAATCATGCTAAATACGTTATTGTCAAATACAACAGTTGGGCTGGTAATAGCATGACGATCCAACGACGTATCATCTATAAAATTGATCGGCATAATTGGGGCATCAACACTTGAGGTGTGCCTGATAAATGATAAACCACCGTCGGTCGAAATCGCCAAGCCAACTTGATAGTTCTCAACATGCACGTTATCTGATTCTCCTTCACGGTAACCTGTATAGTACATCCAGTACTCGTTGCCGATTTTCAATACATCGACTGTTTCCAGAACCTGATCCCATTTATTGGGTTGTCCCTGTAAAACGGAAAAATCTTCGGTGGCGGAGTTCGTCGGGTGTTGCCAACTTGCGCCATTGTCATTCGATACCACGAGCCCAATCTTAAAATTTTCTGCTGTGTAATACATATGTAAAGTATTCGTATCAATTCTGATGATGGATGGGTCTGAGGCGATATTCAGTGGGCTCTCAAATACCGGAGTACTAAATCGTTCAGCTACTGGCGTATTCTTGGGCGGAGTAAAGGTCGACCCACTTCCTCCGCATGAGACGCTCGCTATACAAAAGATGCTAATAATTAAAAAACGGGCATTGGTTTTCATAATGGGTGATTCAGCCTTTTTGAGATTTCTACAATGCCATTTATTTTGGGTTTATGATATTAAAGAGACGTGAAAAAACGATTTATTTTAACCTATACCCGTAGCGTTTGAGATTTCGGTATTAATTGCACGCACACTTAACACCTAAATATCAAATGCTTAGGGTATATTTCTTCAAATTTACCATTAATAAACTAATACCGGGTGCAGATGAGCAGGCACACCTGATGGGCGAGGAAAAACCAGGCGCGGAGCATTTGCTGCTTTCCGCATTAGAGTTACCTGACGGTACGGCGCAGCGCATTTTTGAGCGCATCGGCATTAATCCAGAGCAATTTCAAATGGCGCTTAAAACGCAGTATAATGATGCACTGAATGCCATTGGCATCGATTCAAAAATGATGACAGATGCACCTGAGCCA
This sequence comes from uncultured Gammaproteobacteria bacterium, assembly GCA_964632225.1. Taxonomy (GTDB): domain Bacteria; phylum Pseudomonadota; class Gammaproteobacteria; order SG8-11; family SG8-11; genus JAADIM01. The sequence continues at coordinate 4,491 of CAZWBV010000153.1, forward strand.
GTGATTTTCAGTCGGGTGCTGCATGATTCGCAACCATCAGGGAAAATGGTAATGAAAGCGCTCTATGCTCTAAAAAGTCACGACAAAGACAGGCCGTTGCTCGGAGCGCATGTTGTCGAGGTTGTCGCGCGCATGAAACACGGTGTAGCGGCACGTGCATTTAAGATTATGGGCATCGACCAAAATGTCATTCTTTCTGCGGTGAAGGAAGAGCTTGACGGGTATATTATATATAGAGGATAAAATATTTATGCGGCTATTACACACAATGATCCGGGTTGGTAATTTGGATCGATCCATTGCATTTTATACCGGTACGCTGGGCATGTCATTACTCAGGCAAAAAGAATATCCACAGGGCGAGTTTACGCTGGCTTTTTTAGGCTATGGTAATGAAGCGAATAATACTGTCATTGAATTGACCTTTAATTGGGGCACGCAACAGTACGATATCGGAAACGGTTTCGGGCATTTGGCCATTGAGGTGGATGATGTTTATGTTGCAACAAAAAAAATAAAAAACTTAGGTGGGAAAATTATTCGGGATGCAGGGCCAATGAACGCCGGTGACACAATTATTGCGTTTGTTGAAGATCCTGATGGTTATCAAATAGAATTAATTGGTGTTAAAAGTTAAGGAGTCGCTGGTTAATTGATCGATTTCAAATAACCGGTATTTTGAATAGAGTTGTTATTTTAATTTGTCCAGCACAATGTTAATTGCTTTTATTTCGGATTGTGAATTGAAGGAGGTTAATTCTTTTTTATTCACGCCAGATTGCGGGAGTATGACGAGTTCTGCGAGATCTTTGTGAAGTTGTACGCCGAAATCGACGCCCTGGTCTGCCATTTGTAGTAACGTTAAATTATAATTATAACCAGCATCTTGAAACACATTCTCTATAAACAGTCGTTTGCCTTCAGGTCGTAATCCATTAGGTGTTGTTGCTAATTTACTGCTTAGTGCCCGATAGGCAATAGCCAATTGCTCGAGCGCCTGTTTGTCGCCTAAGGGCACGGGTTTGGTCATTGTTTGATTTTTATGTTCACTACAGCCTGAAACAAGTGGTGCAGCAGGAAATAGCAGTATAATTAACATCAATAATATTTTAAAATTGGAGATTGGGCGTATTTCTGTCGTTTGCGAAGTTTGCATGTGTGCAATAATAAATCGCGTTACAATCTAAAACAAGGGAGAATTTCTATGAAGTTTCGGTGGATTGAATGAAACGGGTTTACATTGCATCAGACATGATGGATGCCGAACTTTTTAAAGACTACTTATTAAATTTAGGTGTCCCGGCATTCGTTAAAGACGCTATGCTGACGGGTATTATTGGCGAGATACCCGCAAATACTTATCCAACAGTATGGGTAGAGGATGATCGCGATTATACTCTGGCGAGAAAATCTGTCGCGCTATATGAGCAAAAAATTACTGACAAGATGGCTGGAGAACCTTGGATTTGTGTGCAATGCGGAGAAAAACTTGGTCCTCAGTTTTCACAATGTTGGTCATGCGGGAAAGAAAAACAGGGCGATTAAGTGAACCAAAATAAATCAGTTGAAGCTTCTGCCCCTGCTCTCGTCCCGATAGCAGAACGCGATAGCCTTGCCTACAGGGAGGTAGGTAAGGGGCGATAGCAGGACGCGATAGCCTTGCCAGGAAATAAAGAGGACGCACATTTATGGCGTTGCAATATGGCCCACATTGGTATTTAGATGAGTTGCATTTTAAACGGTCTTTTACACATTAAGTTATTGGCCGATATTGAAAAACATTGCCAGCGTAAAAAAGAGATTTTTATAAAGCATTATACTAATAAATACACTGAACCGCGTTTACCCCCCGGTTGGGTTAGTTGTGGAATTACTAACACCACATTGCGGTTTGGGCAACTTAACTAAAACTAACGTGTTAGGCTTAATTAAAATAATATGATCACTTTAAAAGACGTAGATAAAGATAACTGGCGTAACTTAAGTCTCATTTTTATTTCTCCCTATACAAAAATTGACGAACGACCGTAATACCTATTCACGGAAATAATTCAAAGAGACATGGTGTGTTTTGCAACATCAAACAACGCAACCCAACACAGCGAAGCCCTCTTATCTTGATTAATATCTGCGAAATTCGGTCTTTACGGCACCAAATTAATTTTGCTAGTGTACATATAGTACGCAGCATTTTCAATCCCAACCCGGGTAAACCATCAGAGGGTTCGTCAGGGATTCGGGGATTCGGTAAGGACACCGATAACTTAATAACTTAATTAAATTCTATGCAGTATCTATTTTTAAAACTTATTTCGTTAAGTTATTAAGTTATCGGTGTCCCTCCCTCCCGTCGCTTTTAGGTATTGTGTTTCTCCTGCCACTGCAATACCCACCCATAGATGACTGGCAGTACTAACAAACATAACAGCGTTGTTGTAATCATACCGCCTACCATG
>CAZWBV010000154.1:0-6633 GCA_964632225.1 uncultured Gammaproteobacteria bacterium
TCCAGCCAGTAACGTAATTTAAAATCCTGCAGGGAGCGTAAATCCGCCAGATTGTTATTGCCGCTTTTATCAACCAATGCATATTGATATACCCAGCCGACGCCGGTGGCATCTGGACCCAGAGTAGGGCGCACGCCGTCCGGTAACTTATCCAGCGCGGAGTTGAGATATTCCAGTACGCGTGAACGCGCCCAATAAATGTCGGTGCCATCCTCAAAAATGGCATAGACAAAACTCAGCCCCATATAACTCTGCCCACGCACAAACGACACATTGGGTGCGGCCAGCAGAGTGGTTGTCAATGGGTACGTAATCTGGTCTTCGACCAGGTCCGGACTGCGCCCCGGCCATTCAGTGAAAACGATGACCTGTACATCCGATAAATCAGGAATGGCGTCAAGGGGTGTGTTGATCAATGCACGGTAACCCCAAAAGGTTGCCGCGACTATCAATAACAGCGTTAGCAAACGGTTGAGTGCACAATACGCAATGATCTTTTCAATAATGCCCGTCTTGTTTTCAACCGGGTTCGGCAAATTGGCATTCGGTGTCGGTTGATCTACCATTGATCTATCCCCGTTTTTAACTTTGCTTCAGAAGCAATGAGGAAATTACCTGACGTCACCACGCGATCACCGCTTTCCAGGCCTGCCAGTACTTCGATGTATTGCTGATTACGCGCACCGGTTTTAATGCGTCGTGGTTGTAAGCGGCCTTCGCCTAAATCAACGAAGACAACGCGTGCTTGACCTGCATATAACACCGCGCTCTCAGGCACTAGCAAACGGTTGTTAAGGACTGCCTTGAGGTGAATATGGGCATACATCTCGGGTCGCAAAAAACCATCGGCATTATCCAGTGCCAGTCTGACACTCGCGGTACGTGTGTCGTCCTGCATATAAGGGTAGATGTAGCTGATTTGCCCTGTGTACTCTCGGTCTTGCAGATCCGGCAGGATCACATTTGCAGGCATGCCGGTTTTCACCAGCGGTATTTCATAATCGTAAATTTGAGCTTTAACCCATACTTTAGTTAAATCCGCGATGCGAAACAATTGTTCGCCCGTTTTGATCGCCGATCCCTCGACGATAGACTTCATCACAACCACACCGCTGGCGGGTGAATAAATCGTAACGTATTCGGCTGCCTTGCCTTTTTTTTTCAGTTTAGCGATTTGCTTTTCTGACAAATCCCATAACAACAGTTTTCGATGGGCCGCGCGTAGCATTCGATTTGATGGTTTTTTTCTATTACGGCGAACTGTTTCCAGATACTCTTCCTGCGCCGCTAATAAATCCGGACTATAAACAGTAAATAGCGGATCTCCTTTTCGCACCGCGATGCCGGTATAGTTAGCATCAAGTGTGCCCACCCAACCATTGAACTTTAATGTGACATCCACCAGACGCGTCTCGTCATAGCTTATGCTGCCAGCCGCACGAATATTTTTAACCAGATCCTGCCGTTCTACGGTGGCGGTCGTTACACCGATCAATTGACGACGATAGTTGTCCACCAGAATGGTGCCTGCTATAGATTCACCGGTTCCTTTGCAATTAGCACAACGTACGCCTTTACGACCCGTGGCCAGATCGTAGGTGATACTCCCTGGTCCCATCGCTTCGGTGGTAATATCAATCGTTAGCGGCCATTCGCCACTCATCGTGGGTTCAAACTCGCCTTCATAAACACCCGGGCTGGTTTCTTGCATGTCCGCAGGCGCATACATCGCTGGCATGCTTCCCATTGACGGCATGACTGCAACGGTTTTGAGGTTTGCGCCACGGATTGCATTGCCTTTATTATCTTTAACCGTTACTTTTATCTGATTAATACCGACTTTGGGTTTTTCCGGATTTACGGTTACTTTTACCTGATAGGGACCTGCAGCATCGAGTTTTTCCTGCATACTCATACCCGCGTTGTTAGGATTGCTGGTCTGTTCAGTGCAACTATTGATGGAGAATAACGCAAATAGAAAAAATACAATTAAAACTGGCGTTAAAAGATTATCGTTCTTTATTATATTATTCATGAGGGCGTTCTCCTGCAGGTTGACGAGAAAAAATCTCGCCACTGCCGACGGTTTGTTCGAGTTTGGCCAATCGACGATGGTAATCCGATAATGCCTTTTTGTTGTTTAATTGTGTTGTAATAAGTTGTTTTTCAGCGTTAATCAGCGATAGAAAATCACTGCGGCCATTTTCGTAGTCCGCTTGTGCGGCGGCCAGGGTTTCTTCAGACAACGGCAACAGACGTTGCTGATAGATCTGTAATAATTTTTCACTTTCCTGTACCTGATCGTATGCTTGCTGTACATCCGCTTTTATACGCAGTATTTCACTGCTGTGTTGTAACTCAAGTCGTGTCAATCTGGCGTTCGCTTCATCTTTTGCCGCATCACGTTTGCCGCGCAACGGAAAGTTAAAGCCAATACCGATCTGAGTACGTCTATCCACCGGATCCATGACGCCGTTGTAACGTAATTTCAGATTAAAGTCAGGGTAGTAATTTTTTTCCGCTAAATCCAGGCGACTGTGGCTGGCGCTTAGTTGGTTTTGTAACGCACGTAGTGCAGGACGCATGCGCAGCGCAGTTTCCCGTAACAGGACTACGTTGCGTAATAGACGGGGGTTTGTTAGCGTTGCAGGCGCCGGTATCGTTGCATCGGGAACTTGGTCAAGAAGAATATTCAGCTTTGTTTGTATTTCCAGCTTACGTCGTTGCAAAACCACATCGCGCTGTTGCAGCAAGACGTGTTTTATTTCTGCCAATAGCACATCCTGTTTGGTGACAGTGCCGGCGATATATTTAGTTTGTGCAATGTCCTGGAACTCCTGCAATAACGATTTGTTGATATCATTGATACGCAATGCAGCATGAATAAAATACCAGTCGGCAAACAATTGTTTGCTCCACAATATTAATTCAAGGCGCTTTTTTTCTATATTTTCAAAAGACGACTTTGCTTCGAAGCGTGCAGCATCACCGCGTAAGGCCAGCTTGCCGGGCCACGGCATCCGTTGTGACACGGAGATCGACTGGCGCAAGTCATTTGTCGGGCCGTTTGCTGTGCGTGGCGCGACGCTATACGCAATCATGGGATCATCCAGAGCATCGACCCGATCTATTCGTGCTGTTGTTGCGTTCCATGCAGCCTGAAGTGTGGGAATATCCGGGTTACGCCGCAACACCGCATCAACCAGCATTTGAGCATTAAGTTGTTGCGTATTGGGAAATGCATTTTCGTCGTTAGCTATTTCATCGTTAGCCACAACGGCAGCGTGTTGTATCAGAAAAAAGATAAGGGTACCTGATGCGGATAAAATGTATTTTGTCATTGGAGAATATAAAAACATGGCAATACCTTAAAATAATATACGCTAAATGATTGAAGCGGACGCGAACGCCATAAATAGCATGTTACGCGTTCAATGTGTCGAAATTATTTAAGGGCAGTGTATTAGATACGCAGACGTAGCGTGCGAAGATAGGTTGATTTGCCCGCCTTGGCAGACTGAATATCGGAAATGATTGTGTACGCAATGTTGCTTGTGACAAAAATCGAATGGGCAAACGAGTTGTTAAATACGGCACCAGGAGGCGGTTGGGGAGCATCAAGCATGAGTGTCCTGACACCCGTTGCATGAATACCGACTGTATTCGCGTTTATTGACGTGCTCACCGCGTGATAGGAAATATCGCAGCATTCCTTTGCCAGGGCAGGGGAGTGATTGTCACAATTGGCGTTATTGTTGGTGTTATTGTGGGAATTGTTATCCGCATGCTTATCGCAGTTCATTTCACCTGGTTCGTCGCAGCAACAGCTAAATTGAAGCACACCATCGATGAGTTCGCAGGCGAAGACCGTGCGCATTTGTGGCAATAACCCTGCTAGTAATAATACCGTTACCACAAAGCGACGATAATTTAGTTGGCGAAATGTATTCATATTCAATTTATCGTACAAAATGGCTGATTTCTTAAGGACGCTCGATATTATATTATACGCATTTGAGACCCGCGTAATCGCTGAAAGTTTCGATATTGGCGGAAAATCATATTTTGTCCTGCTATCGGTTTTATTATCATGCGTGCTTGTTATCTTCGTATACACCTAAATCCCAAACGCTACGGGTATTATATACGCCAAATATTTTTTTCCTGTTGAAACTTTACTTCAATTTCATACTCACAGTTAAGCATGGCATATAAACTCGTTTATGTTAGAGAGACTACATGTTATATCATAATAAGTTGTACAGGATGAGCACTTGTAAATTAAACCTAGATCAATTACATTTTGCTGATTGTTTCTAATATAAAATCATAAAGTTATACATTAATTGGACGATAAGTTTAAAAATAACTTGATATTACCCACTAAACACATGCATTATCTGTTTATTATGAAGCACGCCACTATACTATTTTTAATTTTTGCTATTCTTTCCAGTGGCTTGGCGTGGTCATTAGATAGTCATAGTGAAGCTTTTTTTGGCCATGCCAGTGAAGCGGGTTTCTTAAATGGAGACCCTTCTGATCAACCGGATGATGTCATCAATGATCACTGTTGCCATGCAACCGCGCATATGGCAGGTCTTTTTAGTCCTTCTAAAGAAGTGTTTAATATGCCGCAACACCACACCGCATCGTATGCTTCAAGTCGTTTTTATTCCCTTAGCATAGCACCGCCCACTCCCCCCCCAATCGCATAATCTTTTTTATCTCCTTTTAGTGCATTGCGCCGTTTTCGCGATGTTTTATTATGAATAAATGATTATGGATTACTGTTATGTCATCGAAACCCTTTGCCATTGTAGGCGTGTGTGCATGTCTGTTTCTTACAATTTCAGCAACAGCGAGCGCATCAAAGATAATAAATCCGGTTACTGAAAAAGAGAACACCCCTAAATCTGCATTATTTTTAACTTTTGTGGAGCGCATATTGTCGACGCACCCGACGATTCTGTCGGCTCAGGCGGACATCGACATAGCGAAAGCCCGCGTTGACGGTAGTGAAAAACCGCTTTACAACCCTGAGTTAGAAATCGAAGCCGAAGATGCCGAAGTGTCAATCTATACATTGGGAATAACACAAACAATAGACTGGCATGACAAACGCGCTGCGCGTTACGACGAAGCTGAGCTTTTATTACAAACCGCCAAAGCAAATATGGTGTTAGTAAAAGAACAGGTGGCGGGAGAGCTTATAGCAGTGATATTCCAGTATTTAAGTAACCGTGATTTAAATGTTTTGGCGGAAAGTCGCGTGCAACTGATAGAGCGGTTTTTCAATCTGATTAAAAGTCGACAGGTTGCCGGCGATATAGGCCAGTCTGGTGTCGATACGGCCCGGCTTGCGCTGACCGAGGCAATCATCCAACAAGCGGGATTCAGTTCAAATTTAATAAAAGCATTAGGTGAATTTAAGGTAATTACCGGCGTTAACGTCGACCTTGATATGCCGTATCCATCTGATTTACCCGCAAGTATATCCAATAACGTGGGCGTAGAAACGTTTGCGGCTCAACATCCGTTTGTCGTGGTGGCTCAGTCGAAAGTTGAAGTCGCAAAAGCGCGTACCCGTGTAACAAGTCAGGACCGTCGTGCAGACCCCAGTCTGGGCGTCACTGCAGGTACTGAGGATAACGAAACATTGCTGGCGCTTCGTTTTTCTATACCTATACAGGTACGCAATAATTTTCGCAGTGATGTGATTGCTTCAGGTCACGCAGCTGTTAGAGAAGAACAACAAGCACAAAATATTTACCGGCAGGTATTAGGGCGTATTGAATCGACAAAAAAACAATATAGCGTGATGTCAGATGCCTGGAAATTGTGGAATCAATCAGGAAAAACAACACTACGTAATCATTTAGAAAACCTGGAAAAACTCTGGAAATCTGGCGAGATCAGTACCACACAATATCTTGTCCAATTTCAGCAAACACTTGATACCCAACTCAGCGGAGCAGAATTAAAAGGTGACATATGGCAAGCCTGGATCGATTGGTTGATTGCGACAGGTACAGTAAATAAATGGCTTACAAACAGTAAATGAAATATATTTTCGTTTTTTTCCTTGGAGATTCGATATGAAAAAACTACAACCCTGGCTCGTGATTATCCTGATGTCACTATTTACAACAGGAACTTGGGCAGCCGAAGATCATGCAAAAGAAGATGCTCATCAACATGACGAAAAGTCAGAGCAAGGGCATGGAGATGAAAAAGGGGGCGAACATGATGATGAAGGCGGTGTGAAATTGGATTCGTCGCAACAACAAGCGGCACAGATCGTCGTCACACAGATTCAACTCAACAATGTCCCTGAAGAAATCAGAGCACCCGGTGAAGTTGTTATTAATGCTTATCAATCAACAAAAGTCACGCCACGCATTGCGGCACAAGTCATTAAGCGTCATACCCGTCTGGGTGAACTTGTGCAGAAAGGACAGATTTTGGTTACATTGTCCAGTGTCGATATGGCGGAGGCACAAGGTATATTACTGGTGTCTGAGCGAGAATGGAAACGAGTAAAAAAATTGGGCCGTAAAGTTGTTTCGGAACGGCGTTATATTGAGGCTCAGGTTGCCTATCAACAAGCTTATGCAAAGGTTATCGCTTATG
>CAZWBV010000154.1:6643-6917 GCA_964632225.1 uncultured Gammaproteobacteria bacterium
GACAACGAATCAGGTTAATTCTTTATTGAAAGAACGGGATGCGTCGAAAGCGACGGGTGAATTTGCATTGTTGGCGGCCCAAAACGGAACAGTGATTATGGATGATTTTATTGTGGGTGAAATTATCGAGCCCGGTCGCATTTTGCATGTGATTACAGACGAAAGTAAATTGTGGGTTGAAGCACGTTTAACGCCACAAGATGGGACGAAAGTAGCAGTAGGCGCGCCTGCGCGAATATTATCGGGGAAAATTTGGTTGCAAGGGAAGGTTGCT
>CAZWBV010000155.1:0-3154 GCA_964632225.1 uncultured Gammaproteobacteria bacterium
TTCAGGATCGCGTGAATTCATGTTCGCAACGGTTTTCAACTTTTTTATACCGCGTTTTTCCTGGTCTAATCGAACTAATGTGACGCCGAGATTATATCTTGCGTATGCCGCCCAGTCTGAACTGCCGCGCGTGTTTTCGAGTACTTCCACGGCTTCCTGATATTTTTTTGACGCATGAAAATTTGCGCCTGGAATACTTCGCGTTCGCGGGCGAGTTTGCTGAAAACGATTTTATCCAGTTTATACAGTGTTTCTTGAGCGGCATTCATATCGCCCGCGCGATAAAGCGCTTTAGCTATATCCATCCACAATACATTTTTGTTGCGGGTTTCATTTGATGGCATATTTTTAGGCAACGCATTCATTATTTTTTCAGCTTCATTATGCATGCGAAATGTAATGTAAATATGCGCCAAAAGTAACTCTGATTGAAGCCGTTCCTTGTTGTTTGGTCGATTGCGCTCGGCGATCAAACGACCGATTGCAGAGGTATATTTTTCTTGATAAATGTCAAATAATACGGCCCTAATATACGGGCTGTCAGTGTCATATAATTTAAAGTTGCTTTCTGTTGAGGTATTGATTGCTGCGATCAATGCCGGGGAGTACGCAAATATAGCGATCACGAGCGTAAATATGATTGCAAATAAAGGTGATATCGTTCTGCTTTTGTTCTTGCCTCGCGCAGTGAACATGCCGGATAAAACTATTTTTGTTTTGTAAAGAGTTTTGTAGGCAGATTCGTGGACAGTTTTGTGCACCGCTTTACGCATGATGTTGTGAACAGTGTTGTGAACAGTGTTGTGAATAGCGTTGTGAACAGCACGTCGATTCATTAATCCCATTCCTTTATTGAAAACCGGGGTTTACCTATAAAGCTGACTAATTCAAATTCCAGCGTTTTTCGTTTCGATTTTTTTTCAAATGAAAAGGATTTTTTACCTTTATACTCACTCTTGTTCCCGGTGCCGCCGAGGTAACTGACAGTAAGGCGGTGCTTGCCGTCTGCAAGATTGGCGATGTAAAGTCGGTGTGCTCCGCCCTTATGAAGAGTCTGGACTTCTTTGCTATTGTATTTACGATTTTGCACCGGGTTACCATTAATGCTTATATTTATTTCTCTGAGAATAAATTCGTCGGGAACGTGTAAAGATAAAAATATGACCAGTTGCAAACCAGGTGGAGATAATAATCCATCTTCCAATTTCGTCATTGTTTTTCCGAGTACTAACAAATCGCCGCTCAGTGCGTTTTTCGATTTTCTTGAACTGGATTTTTTATTACTTTTTATAGAAGGTACTGACCCAACCCAGGCCAGATCTGACAGCAAACGACCCAGTTGTATCACCTCATTTTTTAATGTTTGCGTGTAATTATCCAGATACTGGATACGTTGCGACGAGGGTTTGTCGAGTGGTTTGTTTTTGTCGGCTGCGATAGCGATGCTGCTAAAAAGCATGATTGCAGCAATAAAAAGTATTTTTAATAACGTCAATGTCTTACCTTCTTATATTCCAATTATATTTCAAGTGCTAAACCAAATATCTTATGTAGAAATTATGTCGAAAATATTATCACATGCCCTTTTATGACATAACACACGCTACATTAACGCTGCATTATAGTGACAATGCTTCTAAGAAGTATTGTGTTTGGGAGGATACCATCAAGCACTTGAATTTATTAGTAATTAGTGGTGCTAACTTGAAGCATTCATGTAATTTATTATATTATACGGGCAATTGTAGAGACATAGTAGCGGCAATTATGGGCGTGCAGTTACGCCTAAATCTCAATCGCCACAGGTATATATGTAACGTGTTTTCATCAGGTTTTTGTAAGTGGGCTACCATCCAGGTAAGCCTGATTGTTTTTTAGATTTAAACGTTTATTTGCAAACCAGCGTATTGCCAGTGGATAAATAATATGTTCTTGTTCCAGTACGCGCGCGTTGAGCGATTCGACTGTGTCATTTTCCTTTACGGGTACCAGAGCCTGGATGATCACCGGACCGGCATCCAGTTCGGGTGTAACAAAATGTACACTGGCACCGTGAAATTTTACACCAGCATCCAATGCCTGGCGGTGTGTATGCAGTCCGGGGAACTGTGGTAATAATGAGGGGTGTATATTGATGAGACGGCCTAAATAGTGTTTTACAAATTCGCTGGTCAATATTCGCATAAATCCAGCGAGGACGATTAGATCCGGGTTGAATTGTTCGATTAGCTTTTGTAACGCAGTATCATAGGTACAGCGATCTTTGAATTTGCGATGATCCAGGATTTCTGTGTGTAGACCGGCCAGTCTGGCGCGTTTCAAACCATATGTCTGCGGATTATTGCTGATGACAGCGGCAATATTAATCGGCAATTTTTTTCGTTTGTTGTTTGATGGTTGATCTTGTGTTTCTACGTTCTGAGTTTCATGGTCTTTTGCTTTGTCACATTTAGCTTCGTCACAACTAGTTTCATCAATAATGGCTTGCAGGTTACTGCCGTTGCCGGAAATCAAAATGACAGTATTCATCACTGAGTGTTAATCACTGTATAAAGCTGACTTGAGCTGGGTTAGCCTGAATGACTTTACCAATAACGTAAGCGTCTTCATCATGTTGAGCTAATGTATCCATGCATTGATTTAAATCTGCCTCATTGATGATGATGACCATGCCAATCCCGCAATTAAAGGTGCGGTGCATCTCTGCGTCAGATACGGCACCTTGTTGTTGTAACCAATTAAAAATTTCAGGGCGTGGCCAGGTGTTGCGCTGTATGGCTGCACCGCAATCTGCAGGCAAAATACGCGGTAGATTTTCTGTTAATCCACCGCCGGTAATATGACAAAGCCCATTGATATTTATTTGTAGTAGCAGCGCTAATATTGATTTGACGTATATTTTTGTCGGTGTCAGCAACGTTTCGCCCAGGCTGGTGTTACCGAAGGTGTCTGTTACGTGGGCCTTAGATACGTCGATGATTTTTCTGATCAAAGAATAACCGTTTGAGTGTGGGCCTGATGAACTGAGGCCGACCAATATATCGCCGTGACGGATGTTTGAACCATCAATCAGCTTTTCTTTATCGACGATACCGACACAAAAACCCGCCAGATCATAGTCTTTTTCCCGGTACATGCCTGGCATTTCAGCTGT
>CAZWBV010000155.1:3164-6901 GCA_964632225.1 uncultured Gammaproteobacteria bacterium
CGCCGCCCACCAGCGCTGTGCCTGCAAGTTTACACCCCTCGCTTATGCCCCTTATAATGTCCGTGGCGACATCGACTTCAAGTTTGCCCGTCGCCATATAGTCCAAAAAGAACAGGGGTTCGGCACCCTGAACAATGATGTCGTTTACACACATGGCGACCAGATCAATACCCACAGTGCTGTGATTTCCAACTTGTTTGGCCAACAATAGTTTCGTGCCGACGCCATCGGTGCCTGAGACTAAAACCGGATGACGGTATTTTTCGACAGGCAGTTCAAAAAGAGCGCCAAATCCACCCAGTCCGGCCATCACACCGGGACGATGTGTTTTGGCTGCCAAAGGTTTGATATTTTCTACCAATTGATTGCCTTTATCGATGTCGACGCCGGCGTCCTGATAACTTAAGGCGGCCTTACGAGAGGCGTTCTTAGGAGTATTTGTGTCAGAATTTTTGTCAAAATTTTTGTCAAAGTTCACTGGGTAACCGCCTATTGCCTATAATTCAAGAAGCGATATGGTATCTATACTCAATTGTGACTGCAAACCTTGACTTATTCTTTTGGCTCTAATAGCTTGCGACACATGAAACACAAATTTGCCTATATATTCATCTTAATTGCGTGGCCACTGGCTTTCGCAGCGCTTTCTCCTGCCTATGCTGTTGATATTAAAGGCCTCTATGAAATTGAGGTGCCTGTATTCAGTCAGAATATAAATGAGCGCCAAGCAGCAATGCGGCGTGGCATGCTGCAAGTATTGATTAAGATATCGGGGTCCAGCGAAATACCGTTTACGCCCGGTATTCCCGATATTCTGGAAAACGCGCCGGGTTATGTACAACAATTTCGATATAGTGCCTGGCCCGTGAACAGGCCAGTTCCACACATGTTTGAAGGTGGAAAAACACCCAAGAAAATACTGTGGGTGAGGTATGACAAACAGGCACTCAATAAGATTCTACAAAACCAGGGATTACCTATTTGGGGCCGTTCGCGCCCTGCGGTATTAATCTGGTTGGCGGTCGAGGATAGAGACAGAGGCGAACGGTATTTGTTGGGAAACGACACCGACGAAGAGATGAAGCGCCTGTTGGATGTTGAATCCAAGCGGCGTGGTATGCCCATTTTATTACCATTACTTGATTTACAGGATCAAGTGGCGATTCGGGCTTTAGATGTTTGGGGTGATTTTCAGGAAGAAATACTACAGGCATCTGTACGTTACCAAACGAAAGCGATACTGAGAGGGCGCTTATTCCGGGATGGCTATGAAGGCTGGCTGGCAAAATGGACCTTGTATCAAGATGATGAACGGGCTCAGTGGGAATCACAAGGTGCTTCACAGAGCGCAGTATTCGGTGACGCAATAGATAACGTCGCCAGCAGGCTATCGGCCCGTTATGCGCAGGTTATTAATGAAGCGGGTTCTGATGTATTTTTTATTTCTGTCAAGAATGTAACCAAATTGAAAGATTATGCTCGAATAGTTAAATATTTGAGTTCACTTGCCCTAGTGACTGATGCGAGTGCGGTTCAATTCGATGCAGACACCGCACAATTTCGTATTGACATTGAAGGCGCAGAACAAGGTGTGGTGCGAACGATTGAGTTAGGTAACGTGCTCATTCCTGTTTCTGACTCAGAAGGACAGGAGGAGAATGCCCAAGCGGGGCTGAACGTTAATATCGATACGGGTAACGCTTTCAGTAACGCTACAGCTAAATACAGAGTATATCGATTATTACGATGACGCGCCGAGATATACCCAACATCATCAGCGTATTAAGAATTATGCTGACGGTGCCGTTCGTGGTATTGCTGATTGAAAAACAATTTGGAGAAGCGCTATTATTATTTGCGGTAGCCGGGGCGTCTGATGGTCTTGACGGGTATCTGGCAAAGCGTAATGGTTGGGAAAGCCGTTTGGGGAGTATGCTTGATCCAATTGCCGACAAATTGCTACTGGTTTCTTCGTTTATCGTTTTATCCTGGTTAGGTTTTTTACCCTTGTGGTTAGTTCTGGTCATATTGGGCAGAGATATTGTCATACTTGTTGGTGCAATAGCCTATCATTTTCTAATAGGCGACTACGATTTCAGGCCGACAATTGTCAGCAAGATTAATACGTTTTTTCAGATCGTTTTGGTTCTTGCAATGGTACTGTCATTAAGTTTTTATCCGCTGCCTGAATGGTTTTTAACTAGATTGGTCGAAATTGTATTAGCAACGGCGGTCCTCAGTGGAATAGACTACGTGTGGACTTGGGGCCGTTCTGCGATGCGTTCAGAAAAATTTACTATAAAATTTTCCGTCATAGAGTGGCTATTGAAAGAGCGGCGTTGGAAAAAATAACAGTATGAACGAATCACAAAAATGGCTGGTGTTAATTGTGGTATCCATTACGGGCCTGTTGTTGTATCTGTTGGCACCGGTATTGACACCCTTTCTGGTGGCTGCTTTGTTGGCTTATATGGGGGACCCACTTGTTGATCGTTTGGATAGTTACAAGCTTCCCAGGTCGGTTTCGGCCAGCATTGTTTTTTTTGCTATCTTTTCAATTGTATTAACGATCCCGATTATTGTTGTTCCTTTGCTTGAACAACAAATATCGTCCCTTTTTACAAGGTTGCCGGATTATGTTAGTTGGTTACAAATGAAGGTGGTGCCCGGTCTGGCGAATTTGTTTGGTGTAAATGCGAATGATTTTGATATTAGTCAGATTCAAAAACTGGCGATGCAGCATTGGCAGGAAGCAGGTGGTTTAGCGGCGAATCTTTTTTCTTCCGCTAAACAATCAGGCCTTGTTATGCTCGCGTTTATCGCGAATCTTGTCTTAATACCCGTCGTTACTTTTTATTTTTTAAGGGACTGGGATGTGTTAGTGGGTCGTATCAGGGAATTGATTCCCCGCAAATATGAGGCCGATGCAGTGAAGCTGGCAAAAAACTCCGATGCGGTATTAGGTGCCTTTTTGCGTGGACAGTTATCTGTGATGTTTTCTTTAGGTGCCGTGTATGTATTCGGTTTATGGGCGATTGGTCTCGAACTTGCTATTCTCATCGGCGTGATTGCTGGACTAGTCAGTATTGTTCCTTATCTTGGTTTTATCGTCGGAATATTGTTAGCCAGTATCGCTGCGTTTATGCAGTTTCATGAATTTCTGCCTCTGGTTTGGGTTGCTTTGGTGTTTGCTATCGGTCAGGCATTGGAAGGTATGTTACTGACGCCATTACTCGTCGGCGATAAAATCGGATTACATCCAGTGGCGGTTATTTTTGCGGTACTTGCGGGGGGGCAATTATTTGGATTCTTCGGTATATTATTGGCATTGCCTGCCGCTGCGGTGGTGATGGTATTGTTACGCCATGTGCACGAACACTACGTAGACAGCGAGCTTTATTCCAGCAAAAGTTGATTTTTTTTATTCCCCATGATTTTTTGTTCCATATGAAAGTACAACTTCCACTCAATATTAAACTCAGCGACGCCTACTCATTCGATAATTTTTTTTCAGCGCCTAACGAGCAATTAACTGATTGTTTGAAAAAATTGCTATATCAAAAAGAATCTCAATTTATTTATATTTGGGGAGGGAGTGGGT
This sequence comes from uncultured Gammaproteobacteria bacterium, assembly GCA_964632225.1. GTDB lineage: Bacteria > Pseudomonadota > Gammaproteobacteria > SG8-11 > SG8-11 > JAADIM01. The sequence continues at coordinate 6,766 of CAZWBV010000155.1, forward strand.
TGGGAAAATCGCATTTATTATGTGCTGCATGCCGTTATTATATCGCACACGACGACAGCGCATTTTATTTGCCCCTAAAGGAAAAGCACGACTATTCAGAAAAAATAATTGAAAACCTGGAAGATTTCTCCTTACT
>CAZWBV010000156.1:0-6820 GCA_964632225.1 uncultured Gammaproteobacteria bacterium
GTACCCTTGATATTGGCCTGTTGCAGGCCGGGGCCAGTATGAAAGGGGAGTTTGAACAACGCCTGCGCCAGGTCATTGATGAGGTGCAATCTTCTGCGAAGCCCATTATTTTGTTCATTGACGAGGCCCATACGTTAATCGGTGCGGGCGGGGCAGCCGGTACCAGTGATGCAGCTAACCTGCTTAAACCGGCGTTGGCACGGGGCACCCTGCGTACTATTGCGGCGACCACATGGGGTGAATACAAAAAATATTTTGAAAAGGATCCTGCGTTGACACGGCGTTTTCAGGTAGTGCAAGTCGATGAGCCCAGTGAAGACAAAGCAATTCTGATGATGCGTGGTATGGCGACGACAATGGAGCACCACCACCGTGTGCAGGTTTTAGATGAGGCATTAGAGGCCGCAGTACGTTTATCGCATCGTTATATCCCTGCCCGTCAGTTGCCGGATAAATCTGTCAGCTTACTGGATACCGCGTGTGCCCGTGTTGCCGTCAGTCAGCATGCTGTCCCTGCTGAAGTGGATGATTCGCAGCGTCGAATCGAGGTATTGCAGACTGAACTCGATATTATAGAGCGTGAAAAGGCGGTTGGTGTGGATACGACGTTACGTGAAGAATCTGTTACCCATAAACTTGAAGAAGAACGGTCCCGTCTCGATGCGTTAAATCAACGCTGGAATTCAGAGCAGATATTGGTTCAGGAAATATTGCAGATACGCAGCCAGTTGCGTGGGGATGTGGGTAAGGTGGAAGGTACCGCGAGTGAACTTGAGCAGGCCGCTGATAAAGTCGCGCATTCCCTCTCTGCGCAGAGCGCGACGGAAGCTGATTCCGTTACTGAAAAAACGCTTGAACCTAAAGCAGACCTGACGCCTGAACAACGCGAAAAGCGATTACAGCAACTTGCTGACCTCCAGACGCAACTCGCAGAATTGCAAGGTGAATCACCGCTGATATTACCCAGTGTGGACGGGCAGGCGGTGGCGTCAGTGGTGGCTGACTGGACTGGCATTCCGGTCGGGCGCATGGTCAAGAACGAAGCGGAAGCCGTACTCAAACTCGGTGAGACATTAAATAAACGTGTCATCGGGCAGCGCCATGCATTGGATATCATCGCGCGGCGCATCCAAACCTCCAGAGCGCGTCTCGATAATCCCAACAAACCCATCGGCGTGTTTATGCTGTGCGGTCCTTCCGGGGTTGGTAAAACTGAAACCGGACTCGCTCTGGCGGAGTCATTGTATGGCGGCGAACAAAACGTCATCACCATCAACATGAGCGAGTTTCAGGAAGCACACACCGTTTCGACGCTGAAGGGGGCTCCTCCCGGGTATGTCGGCTACGAAGAGGGTGGCATCCTCACCGAAGCGGTGCGACGCAAACCCCACAGCGTGGTGGTATTAGATGAGGTCGAAAAAGCGCATTCTGATGTACACGAAATGTTTTTCCAGATCTTCGACAAGGGCTGGATGGAGGATGCAGAAGGTCGCTTCATTGACTTCAAGAACACGCTGATCCTGCTCACCTCCAATGTTGGCACCGACCTCGTCATGAATCTGTGCAAGGATCCCGAGTTGATGCCGGAACCTGACGGTATCACCAAGGCATTGCGTGAACCCCTATTGAATGTGTTTCCCGCTGCGTTACTTGGCCGTTTGGTCGTCATCCCGTATTACCCACTCAGCGATGAGGTGATGTTTCTGATTATCAAGCTACAATTGCAGCGTATCGAAAAACGCATTGCCAAGAATCACAATATTCCTTTCAGCTACGACGATGACGTTATCAATGTCATTGCCAGTCGTTGTGGCGAAGTTGAAAGTGGTGCGCGTGTAGTGGACGGTATATTGACGAATACGGTACTACCCAATATCAGTCAGGCATTCCTGACCAGAATGATGGAAGGAAAAAAGATCGACCGCGTACAGATCAGCGTGGAAGATGGTGAATTTCTTTATCGATTTGAATAGCCATTTTGCGAGTACCTCTGCGAGTACCCCGTTGAATTCTGCACAGTGTCATGTTTGGCCTGGTTCAAATTTTAAGCAAAACAAGTCGTCCGAGGAGTACATATAATAGCCATCAGACGCACCCGCCCCGTCGATAATAACCGCGTCTATCTTACCTGACATTGCCCCCGCTTTGGCTTTGACCGCCATTCCTGCTTCTGGTACCTTGTGTTTTTGTACAAAATTCTTCCAACTTTTTTTGTCGGCTTTGTCTATCTTCTTTTGCGAGTCCCTAGCATGCTGAAGAATTTTTAAAAAATCATGATACTCAACTTCGATGATTCGCGGCTGCCCCATTAAAGTTCCTTTGATCCAAGCTACACTTAGCTAAATAAAAGAGATAATTGAATAAATTATAACAAGTTTATCAGGTTTATCAGGAATTCAAAGACATGCACGCACTTTTTACTGCATGTTATGATAAAAGGCCAAAAGGTTGATGGATTAATTTAATAATTAATATAATAAATGTTTTGTAAGGTCAATGTAATCCCGTCTAACGTAGAATTTACACTGTGCAAGTACTGTGCAAGTACTGTGCAAGTAGAATACCAAGCATTTTATTAGGCGCTTGTCCGAGAATAGAGAACCTACTGCGGAAAAACTGCAGAAAAGCCACTTGAGCCAGATTTTCCGATATAATAAAGTGTTGTCGGGTATTTTCTTATAAAGAGAGCGTGTTTTATCAGAAAATCTGGCCAAAATGGTTTTCAGCTTTCAAGGGCTATGCTTGCCACTGTTAAATTAGATTGATTTGCAGCATGTAAATACCCTACAGCGTGGTAATGGCACATTGTTGCTCGAAACAATTTACACGAAATAAAAAAGACTAAAAGCGATAAAAAGGAATAACAATGCCGAAATTGGATGCAACGCAAGCAAACAGGCGCATAGCCGTAACGAGTCCTTTGGGCAAAGATGTCCTGTTGTTCCATCGCATGAGCGTGAACGAGCAACTGGGGCGTTTGTTTGAATTTGATCTCGACCTACTCAGTGTCGAACCTGAGATCAAGCTGCCGACCATGCTGGGTCAAAATATCACAGTCCAATATCAACGCCCGGATGGGGAAACCCGTTACTTCAATGGTTTTGTCAACCAGTTTAGCCAAACCGGCGCGCACGGCAATTTATTTGTCTATCAGGCGTCGTTGCGCCCGTGGTTCTGGTTTTTGACGCGTACCGCCGACTGTCGAATATTTCAAAATCAGACGGTGCCGGACATCATCAAAGCAGTGTTTCGTGATCTGGGTTTCAGTGATTTCGAAGAAGCGCTCAGTGGCAGTTACCGGGAATGGGAATATTGCGTGCAGTACCGTGAAACGGATTTCAATTTCATCAGTCGCCTGTTGGAACAAGAAGGTATTTATTACTATTTCAAACACGAAGAGGGCAAGCATACACTGGTGTTATCGGATTCGATCAGCGCCCATGAAACGGTGCCGGGCTACGAAGAAGTGCCGTATTATCCGCCGGAAGAAAGCCAACGACGCGAGCGAGATTACCTTGATGCCTGGTCGTTGAATCAGCATATTCAGCCGGGGATGGTTGCGCTGAATGAGTTTGATTTCAAAAAGCCGAAAGCCAATCTGGAAGTGAAATCGACGGTCGCGCGCGAACACGCGCAAGCCGAGTTTGAAATCTATGATTACCCGGGCGAATATAAAGAGAGTGGCGATGGCGAAAGTTATGTGCGCGCGCGGATTGAAGAGTTACAGGCCCAATATGAGCAAGTGCAAGGCAGTGGCAACGTGGGTGGCCTGAGCACGGGCAGCTTGTTCAAACTCAGCAATTATCCCCGCGAGGACCAAAACCGGGAATACCTGATTACGGCGGCTAATTATACCCTGGGCCCACAAGAATACGAGTCAGCCGTCAGCGGCAGCGAAGGGGGGTCAGATTTTGTCTGCAACATTACCGCCATCGACAAACAACAAGCCTTTCGTACGCCGCGCAGCACCCCAAAACCGATCGTACAGGGTCCGCAAACGGCGGTCATCGTGGGCAAAGCGGGCGAAGAGATTTGGACGGATAAATACGGGCGCGTTAAAGTGCAATTCCACTGGGACCGTTATGGCGAGGTGAACGAAACGAGTTCGTGTTGGATGCGGGTTTCGCATCCTTGGGCGGGTAAAAATTGGGGCGCAGTGGCGATCCCGCGTATCGGCCAAGAGGTGATCGTGTCGTTTTTAGAGGGCGACCCTGATCAGCCGATCATCACCGGGCGGGTGTACAACGACGATAACATGCCGCCGTATGAATTACCGGCGAATGCAACGCAATCGGGGGTGAAGACACGCAGTTCCAAAGGGGGTACCCCGGAGAACTTCAATGAAGTGCGCTTCGAAGACAAAAAAGGCAGTGAAGAGGTGTATATTCACGCCGAGAAAGACCAGAATAACGTCGTCGAGAACGACGAAACCACAACCATTGGTCGTAATCGTAAGGAACGTGTTGGTAATAATGAAACGATTGTGATTGGCAATAGTCGATCAGTCACTATTGGCAAAAACAAGAGCGAGACTATTGCTATTAATAAGGCGGAAACAATTGGTGCGGCCAAAGAGTTAACCATTGGTGGTGCATACCAGGTTACGGTTGGCGCGGTGATGAATGAAACAGTGGGTGCCGCCAAAATGGAAGAAGTAGGCGCCTATCGAATGGAAGCGGTCGCGGCATATAAAAAAACCACGGTAGGCGAGGATTTTACTGTTACTGTGGATGACAAATATGCGCTGGAGGGGAAAAAAGAAATTGCAATCAAATCGGGCTTGTCATCGGTGACCATGAAAAAAGATGGTAAAATAGAAATCAGTGGAACGGATGTCACATTTAAAACAGCGGCAGGAAAGATCCATATCGATGCTGGTGGCATTATTACGATTAAAGGGTCGATGGTAAAAATTAATACGTGATAATTTGCGAGGACAAACAAAATGAGTGGTAAACCCGCTGCGCGTGTCGGAGACATGCATACCTGTCCCATGGTGGGCCCAGGACCTACACCCCATGTGGGTGGACCTGTTTTACCGCCAGGTGAACCTACCGTACTAGTTGGCGGTATGCCTGCTGCAAGAATGGGCGATAAGGCCACGTGTGTTGGTCCGCCCGATACCATTGCAAAAGGTGCGTTTCCTGTTGCTATTGGCAGTAATCCGGCAGCAAGAATATCTGACAGTACTGCACATGGGGGTGTCATTATAGCGGGTTGTCCAACGGTGTTAATCGGGTTATCCGGTACGGCAGGCAATCCTGGTGCCGGGGCACTTGCGTGTCAAAATGCGTCGGCTGGGAGAACATCAGGCACAACATCACAGACCTATAATAACTGCGGTGTCGAGTCATCCAGACAAATCATTAACCAATCTACAGGTGCGAATGTCACCGAAAGTGGCCTTTTGCAAAATGCAATTAGCAACGGCAATGCGGGTGGCACGCCGGGTACGCCGTTACAATTCGCCAACGGGGGAACAGGAGCAGTAGGCAGGCAGGCAATACTTACTAACAATGGTGTGGCATCGACAGTGATGGCGAACACACCACAGAATATGGGCCGTGCAATGACGGCGGGGCAAGGCGTTATTGTCAACCTTGATGCGGCTGCCCTCTGGGGGCCTCCTACACCAGCGGGTGCCTTGCATGCCGTTGTTGTTACCGGTGTTGAATACGATGATGCTGGCAATCGTGTAGCGGCTGTTATCAATGATACCGGCACAGGCCAGTGCGGACAACGAGTACCAATAGGCCAATTTGATACCGCTACCGCCGCGCATCCGAATTCACAATTGAATGTCACTAATAATGCGTTGTGGTGAATATAATTGATCGGGTTTTCACGATTGGTTCCGTGGCTAAGCATTATCGGCGTAAATTTATTTATTCCTGTATTGGCACAATCCGATTATATGGCTGACACCACATTCGGGCATCGTGATAACAATTATTTAAAGGGGGTGAGTATGGCTGAATGTAAAGCGAACTTTATAAAGATGTCCGATATGAACCGGCGGGCATTTATGCAAGCCAGTGGTGTGATTGCCGATGAGGATCGTCAGTCGTTTCCCATACCGGTTATACAACAGGGTGAACCCTGGATTATTTATTTATTTAGCCCTTCGCTTGCCAGACCAAAGGCACCAACAAAGATGAGTTCGCCAAGTTATACCATTCAGTTGAATGCCAATACGGGTAAACTTAAAGAATTACTCACTGTTACCCCAAAGGATTTTAATCAAAAACATGAAGCAGGTGAAGTGATCGGTGAACTTTCAATGCCCATTGGCTTGAGTTTTGATGACTTTACCCATAAACGCGACAGACTTTACGCATTATATGATGAACTTCTCCCAGTTTTTTTTGCAAACTGTCACATCGAAGATTCGACATTACGTGCCTCGGTTAAAGAATTTAAACGATTATTTGATTTATTAAGTGAGTCGCCTCTTTGGCCCTATTATCGTAGTGCTGGTGGTGATTTTTTTGACTGGATAAGCGAAAAAGAACGATAGAATGTTTATTATATACCTTTTTGCTGCGGGCAAAAAAAAGGGGTCAAGTATCATATTGACTGATTAAGTTGATATCGATATTATTGATTATATGCCGAGACCAATTCGAATAGAATATGAAGACGCCTGTTATCATGTGATGAATCGAGGCCGCGCACGCCAAAAGATATTCCTTAACACCGAGTATTTTGAAGCTTTTCTAGCGTGCCTATCCGAAGCTCATCGACGATTTGGTATTCAGGTACAGTGTTATTGTTTGATGGATAACCACTACCACTTGTTAATTGAAACAGCGCAGCCTAC
>CAZWBV010000157.1:0-6771 GCA_964632225.1 uncultured Gammaproteobacteria bacterium
GCATTGGCACAAGAACAATGAACTGAATATTGAAAATATTAAGTATCTGCAAACGACGACGCCGTTGGGGCGCATCCTCGCAGCCGGCCTCGTCAATCGCCACCACAGCCGCAGTATCATGAAAGAAGCGATAGAAGATACCGGCAGGCATGTGGCACAGGAACTGGAAAAGTTCCTGAATTCACTGGGTACCGTTGCCTCGGTGACCCCGTTGCTGGGTTTGCTTGGCACTGTTATCGGCATGATTAAGGTATTTACGGCTATTACCGCTCAAGGAATCGGCGATCCGGCTGTGCTTGCAGGGGGTATCTCTGAAGCGTTGATCACGACCGCGTCCGGGCTATCGGTGGCTATTCCGAGTTTGATGTTCCATCGTTTTTTTCGTGGCCGTGTCGATGAGTTAGTCATTGATATGGAAAAAGAAGCCTTGAAAATGGTGGAAATCATGGCCGGTGATCGGGAGAAAGGAGGGGCAGTTAATGTGATGGCGAAACCAGAGAGAAAGCCGAGAGCAGCCAGTAAATGAATATTCGACCGGTAAAGAAAGAAGATTTGGAGGTAAATATTACGCCACTTATCGATGTGGTGTTTTTGTTATTGATTTTTTTCATGGTATCAACCACATTTAAACATGAAAATGAAATTACCATCAGTCTTCCGGAATCATCATCAAAATCGCTTCCGAAAGAAAATAATATTATCGAAATCGCAATCGATGCTAAGGGCACCTATTATATCGATAAGCGCCAGGTCGTGAATACAGAGCTAAAAACGGTTATGCTCGCGTTGCAAAAAATTGCTGGTAGCCGTAAAACACCCACCATACTTATCAGTGCAGATGCGCAAACACCTCACCAATCGGTTATAGTTGCGATGGATGCGGCGCGACAGCTGGGTTTTGTAAACCTGAGTATTGCGACCAAACAAAACCGATCTACTGAGGAATAATGTCGGATATAGAAGATCCCAAAGCGGTTAAAGAAATTTACCGCCGCTTTTTTCGTTATGTTGTGCCTTATTGGCGTGTATTTGTGGTTGCAATTATCGGTATGGTGATGGTGGCGATAACCGATACCGGTTTTGCCTGGCTCATTAAACCGACGTTAGACGGCGGTTTCGTGGATAAAGACCCGGACATTATCCGATTAATTCCCTTCGTCGCGATTGGCATTTTTATTTTTCGTGGTGTAGGTACATTCATTGAAAACTACTATATGGCCTGGATTGGTCGCAGCATAGTGCGTGATTTGCGAAAACAGATGTTTAGTCATTTGTTACAGCTACCCACATCCTTTTATGATTCCTTGCCATCCGGGCAGCTCACATCCAAATTAATATACGACGTTGAACAAATTGCGCTGGCTTCGACACGTGCAGTTACCGTGATTATTCGTGATAGTCTCACTGTTACGTTTTTAGTTATCTATCTGGTGTACATCAATTGGTTGCTTTCGATTTTTATTCTGGTAATGGCGCCGATATTAGTGTTAATTGTTAGCTATGTTAGTAAGCGCTTTCGAAAAATCAGTAAAAATATTCAAGGCACCATGGGTGCGGTATCCGGCGTGACTCAAGAAGCCGTCGACAGTCATCGCGTTGTTAAGGCATTTTGTGGACAAAAATATGAATTAACGCGGTTTGGTGAATCTAATTCATTAAATTTTCGTCAGAACATGAAAATGGTCGTCACCACGTCATTGTCTGTTACAGTAATTCAACTGATGGCCGGGATAGCATTTACGGCGATTTTATACGTGGCAACGTTGGAACCGAATCTTGAAACGGTGTCTGTGGGTGTCTTCATGTCATTTTTATTGGCGTTGACATTATTGTTTGCGCCGCTAAAACGATTATCCAGTGTTAATGCAGTATTTCAAAAAGGTATTGCGGCTGCGCAAAGCGTTTTCAATTTGCTCGATTCTGAAATTGAAAAAGATTCAGGTACCGATAAAGTTGAAAGAGTGAACGGTGAAATAACTTATCACAATGTCTCTTTTTCCTATAATGAAGAAAATGGCAGTGTATTGCATAATGTTTCTTTTAACGCCAGTTACGGGCAGACGATTGCCTTCGTGGGTCGATCAGGAAGCGGCAAAACATCTTTGATCGGATTACTGCCCCGATTTTATGATGTCACTTCCGGCCAGATTCTATTAGGTGGTCATGATATTCAAAAACTGAGTCTGGACTGCTTACGTAGTCAGATTGCATTGGTTAGCCAGAATGTTGTTTTGTTTGATGACTCAGTAGCGAATAATATTGCCTATGGCAATCTGAAAAATTTTAGCAGGGAAGACATCATTAAGGCAGCCGAAGCTGCTCATGCAATGGAGTTTATCAAGGCGCTACCCAATGGGTTAGACACGCGCGTCGGTGCTGCTGGTGTTATGTTATCCGGCGGACAGCGACAACGAATCGCTATTGCAAGAGCCTTGTTAAAGAATGCGCCTATTCTAATATTAGATGAAGCGACGTCGGCGCTTGACAATGAATCTGAGCGGCATATTCAAGCTGCATTGGAACAGTTAATGGCTTGCCGGACGACGCTGGTAATTGCCCATCGGTTATCGACTATTGAAAAAGCAGATTTAATCATTGTGCTGGATCGGGGGAGGATTGTGGAACAGGGTACACATACTGATTTGCTTACCCAAAAGGGGGTGTATGAGAGTTTGTATCAATTGCAGTTCAGGGAAGACAGCGACTAGGTTGAAAACAATTGGTAGAAAATTAGGCAATGTTTCTCAGGTACGCTATTATTAATTTCAGCATAAACTGAAGTAACATTTGAAGTAATAGTGGGTTCGTCAATTGTGAAACAACTCGACACATATTGGTATAGCAGAAGTTTTATTGTTTTATTACTGTTACCCCTATCCTGGTTATTTCGGTTAATCACTGTTTTTCGCCGCTGGTTATATCAATTTGGGTTATTAAAAACCCATCGAATACCCGTACCCGTTATTGTCGTCGGCAACATTAATGTGGGCGGAACAGGGAAATCGCCGTTGGTCATCTGGTTGGCGGAATTTTTAAAAGAGGCGGGTTTTCTGCCCGGCATCATCAGTCGGGGTTATGGTGGTCATTCTGATATCTGGCCACAACAGGTAGTAGAAGGCAGCAATGTGGAAGCGGTGGGAGAAGAGGCGGTGATGATCTCGCAACGTAGCAAGTGTCCGATGGCGGTGGGTCCAGACCGGGTTGCAGCGGCACGATCACTTTTAAAATACACCGATTGTGATGTCATTATTTCAGATGATGGATTGCAACATTATTCACTGGGTCGTGACATAGAAATCATCGTGATTGATGGCATCCGGCGATTCGGCAATGGCCTTTTTTTGCCTGCTGGCCCATTACGTGAATCCAGAAAAAGGCTCAAAGAAGTCGATTTGATCGTTGTAAATGGGACTGCCGGCCCAAAAGAGTATCAAATGAAGCTCATTAACGATAAAGTCCAAAACTGTAAAGACAGTTCTGTATGCTGTGATTTGCGTGATTTTAATAAGCAGGAAGTACACGGCGTAGCAGCAATTGGTCATCCGCAACGATTTTTTAGTGATTTAACAAAATCGGGACTAAAAGTGATTGAGCATCCCTTTCGGGATCACTATTTTTTCAAACTCGACGATATCAGTTACAATGACGGAAAAGCGGTTTTGATGACAGAAAAGGATGCCGTAAAATGTAAATCTTTTGCACAATCCCACCACTGGTTTGTGCCAGTGGATGCGAAATTAGATGATCGATTCGGTCAGCGTTTATTGGCCCTGCTTGTAAAGACAATTGATAGGAAAATTATTAGAAAAGTTGAGAGGAAAACGAAGCGTGGACAGTAAATTATTAGATATTTTGGTGTGCCCTTTATGTAAAAGCCCGTTGCTATACAAAAAGAATGCAAATGAACTCATTTGCAAAGCTGATCGATTGGCTTTTCCTATTAGAGATGATATTCCTGTGATGTTACAAGAAGAAGCGCGGCCACTGCCTGCTGATGAGGAAATAGTGTAGTGGAGGAAGCAACAATGGTAAAAGTTGTTTTTGTCTGTATGGGCAATATATGCCGATCGCCGACTGCCGATGGTGTGTTTGCAAAAATCGTTGAATCAGCGAATTTACACGATGTTGTTAAAATAGATTCCGCTGGAACTCATGCGTATCATATTGGCAATTCACCTGATTCAAGGTCACAGCAGTGTGCGTTAAAGAGAGGCATTGATCTTAGTCATTTACGCGCTAGGCGCGTGATTAAAGATGATTTTCGGAAATTTGATTATGTGATTGCAATGGACTTGGATAACTACCGCGACCTGGAAGACCTTTGCCCTGAAGGACTGGATCATAAGCTAAAATTATTTATGGACTACGCTCCTCAATTAAAAATAAAAGAAGTGCCTGATCCTTATTATGGTGGTGCTAATGGATTTGAACACGTCTTTGATATGGTTGAAGAAGCGTCGAAAGGATTATTGGAAGAGATAAAAAAATCATTATCCTAATGATCATCTGATTTTTTGCTATCACTCTGGGTGTTTATCGCCGTAGATGCAGGCGGTGTAAACGGTTGATTTGGCGTCGCTTGCAAACCGCTGGCTTGTTCACTTTTCGTTGGCTGCCCTTGACCATTCCCATTTCCAGACGGTGTATGAGTCTGCGCAGGCTTTATATTATAGGACGTTGCGTTCTCATTATTTTTAGCGGAAGGTTTTGTTTCAATTTGTTTAATTTTTTTCTCAACCAGTTTGTTGGTTGGCTGATTATCTGGTTTTGAATCAAACGTGGGCGCATTATTTTTTAGTTGAGAAGGCGTACTGTTTGCGTTCTGTTTGACTTCATTTGAATTCGTGGTTAAGCCCGTCACTACATTCGTATTGGTTGTATTGGTATCTGCAAGTCGTGGTGCAGGCGTTGGCGATGTAGGTTTACGATCCACTTTGGTTTCAACCCGCGTGGATTCCTTCTTTGTTTCCTCTGTCCTGATTTCCTGTTTATTGCTAATTGATTTGTCTTTAAACGGCATGATATTGTTTGCAACAGGCGCGGCGGGCGACGAATTAGGCAGTGACGTGTTAGTCACATTTGCATTGTCGGGTTGAAAACCGGCCGTCATTGGCGTTGATGATTCAGTACGTTGTGGGTCAACGTGCGTTGCATTTGATCGAGCTTTATCAAAGCTGGTGGTCCGCGTTGCAGCGACGGTTTGAGAATCACTTTGAATCGAGCCTTCAGCGGGTAAAGAGCCTTCAGTGGATAAAGAGCCTTCAGCAGATAAAGAGCCTTCAGCAGATAAAGAGCCTTCAGCAGGTAAAGCGCCCCCACTGGCTGTCGTGCTCCGGTTTTCGCGTGGTGCTCTTCGTCTACCACCGCGTTTACCGCGTCGTTGACCCACATTATTACGCTGTGGGTTACCTTGCGACTGAGCAGCAGTATTCGGCTGTTGAGTTTGCATCTCAGCTTGAGGTTGTGTGTTGCTTTGCCGTTGTAGTTGTTCTGATTTTTTTTCGATGTTGGCGTTTGTCTTTTGTGCACCTCTGGTTTTTGCATCTTGCGTTCTAGGTTTTTGCGTATTTCTGTCTTTTCCCGCATTGCGGTTCGAATTTTGGCTGCGTGAATCCGGGCGCCGACGGCTTTGATCTCTTGATCGTGTGTTGCTGGGCGGCGTATTTCGAGGTCTTGCATGCTGCGTTTTTTGTGGTTTCGGCCTTTCTTCCGGCTGCGTTGGTTCTTCCACACTACCAGTAAGACTCGACCATAGTCGTTTGATAATGCTTTCGCCATTTTTCTTTTTAGTCAGATTGGGCACTGGTGTAGATGGCGTGACTGATTTAACCATAGGTTCTTCAGGTGCGGCAACGGTTTTGTTACCTACATCTGTGGGTGTTTCAATTTGGCTCGCTAGCCGGTAGCTCGATTTATTTGATTTATGTAGTTCATTTGTTTTGACTCGTTGCACTTCATAATGAGGTGTTGCCAAATTTGGGTTTGGGATCAACACGACCGAAATTTGATGACGTTCTTCTATATTATTGATTAGGCTTCTTTTCTCATTTAGCAAGAATGTCGATACATTGACAGGTAGCTGTACAACAATTTTGGCCGAACCATCTTTTAACGCTTCTTCTTCTATCAATCTTAAAATCGACAGCGAAAGCGATTCTGTTGTTCGTATTGTGCCTTGTCCCGTGCAGCGTGGGCATACTATTTGACTTGCCTCACCTAGAGAGGGACGCAATCGCTGTCGCGACATTTCCAGCAAACCAAATCTTGAAATTCGGCCTATTTGTACTTTTGCCCGATCTGATTTGAGAGATTCCTTTAGCTTATTTTCGACTTCACGTTGATTGCGCGGTGACGTCATATCTATAAAATCAATAACCAGTAAGCCACCCAAATCACGTAGACGCAGTTGCCTGGAAATTTCAGCTGCCGCTTCGAGGTTAGTGTGTAATGCGGTTTCTTCAATGTCACCACCCGATGTGGACTGGGCAGAGTTGATATCAATCGATGTCAGTGCTTCTGTGTGATCAATAACAAGTGACCCGCCTGATGGCAGGCGAACGTCTCTGTTAAACGCGGTTTCTATTTGACTTTCTATTTGATAGCGAGTGAAAAGTGAAACTGGGTCTTTGTAGTGTTTTACTTTGTGCAAATTATGTGGCATGACCATTTTCATAAAGTCACACGCCTGATTGTAGACCTCTTCTGAATCGATAAGAATTTCACTAATATCAGTGCGTAAATAATCACGTATAGCGCGAATAATGAGGTTAC
>CAZWBV010000158.1:0-6729 GCA_964632225.1 uncultured Gammaproteobacteria bacterium
GCCTTCTACTTTCCTGGTAGACCCCGAAGGAAAACGACGTTATCTCGCACTCGGGGGCAGAGAATGGGATAGCGATGAATTTTTGAATTTCCTAAAATCCCTGGTAAACCCGAAATAAAATTTTGGCCATGGATGGCCTTATGCAGCGAAGCACAAGGACCTGCGAGAGCTGCTTTGGCCATGGATGGCCTTATGCGCAGTATAGGATGTACAAGTGTCATGAGAGGACAGGAGTCCGTAATGACCAGCGAAGCACAAGGACGTGCAAGCGCTGAGAACTCATAATCCAACCTAAAATATACCAGTGAAAACTACCGCTCCTGCTCTCGCCCCCGCCACCTACTTCCTGTAGGCGAATCTACTGCAAACGCCCTAACACATAGAAAATAACAGATTTAGGCATTATATTTGTCAAATAATACTCCAATATGGGTAATATTCACCTTCTTTTCGCGGCAAAATGACACGACGTTTGATGACCAATTCTGTAACTTATTCAATATCAAATGCACATTATATAATTAAAGGAAAAGAAAATGAAAAGCGGTGCCATATTTGAATTACTTGTTACTTTTGCTGTACTTGCCAGCTTGCTCGCGATGAATGCCGCGTTTACCGGTTAATATTGAGCATTTAGTCCATATCCACAATACGCTTTCTAGTGTCAGCTAGCGCCGTATTGTCAATGAATTTAACCTAAATAAATCAGTTGAATCGTAGCAAAACTTTTTTCGAATTTTGTTACTTGGAATTTACGATGCCTGCTTCAATTCGTATTTAAGGCACCTCTGATTAATCATCAAATTCTATTTCTTCAGCAATCAGGATGCCATTAACTAACGCCCCTTCCGCTTCCAGAAACACGCCAACTGATATATCATTCGCCACACCGCCTTCATAAACAGTATTCGCATCGACTTGTACCTTGGTACCACTAATAATAAAATTACTCAGCGATATTACGCTGGTAACAAATCCCTCGATTTCAATTTCAGCAACATCGATATCACTCACCAACGCATTTTCAACGTTTGTCGCAATGAGCGTGCTGTTTGGTGCATCATAGCGACCATGGATTTTTACAAAGGCATCATTAGACAAGGTATTATTTGAAAAACCACTTATAGTTGCATCCTCATAATCCACGATCAAGGTGTCGCCGACCATGAAGGTCTCGCTCTCAATATCCAGATCAGTGATACTACCAAAAAGTTTGGACTGCGTTTGTTCTACTTCTACGCCAAGTCGTTCTATGCGTGCTGCAGAAACAACACCACTGTTTTTTACGTAACCACTGATCTCAACAAAATCCACACCTGGCGTTAATCCAGTAATATCACTCACGCCATCAAAACGGGCGTTAGCGGGAATTTCTATTGTTTGATCCAGCACCGTTAACGTATCCACGCCATTATTTGTCTGCAACAATCCCCGAACGACTTCTTCCACCGAGACGGAATCTGCTGTGCCAGTTACACCATCCGCATGAATAGCCCCTTTCACCGTGACGACCATGCCCAGTTTGAGGTCTGCATCACCGCCGGGGATACCATCCAAAGAAATCTCGGCATTTGTTGTATCAAATTCAACATTATTCACAAATATGCTGCCGAATTCTGTAATCTGACCTTGAGAAACATCTGCGGTTGCGCCTGTTCCACCTTCACCGCCGCTGCAGGCTGAAAACAAAAACAAAACACACATAAGGGAAACAGCATAAGTCACATTTCGACCCAATCTCAAATGCAGACTCGAACAAAACGTCAGACATTGATTCGGCCCCTGATTGACTAGGTTTCTATTCACTGCCGCTTTCCGATTAAAAGAAATCATTGTATTACTCCTGGTCCGTCTTTTCTTCAAAATAATAAATACCGATACCCACGGCTTTTTTGCCAGTGCCCTTTACGGCCGGATTGGAATCCCGGTCATTTGCTGACATCTTACGATCCATGTCTTCCATTAACGATTGTGCCTTCTGTTCAACAAAGGCTTTTAGCTCGGGTATAAATTCACTGGGTAAATTGTCATAAAATACTTTACGCTGAAAATAGGGATCTTCATCTTTCTGATAAATATTGTGCCCAATAGATGAAATTAAACCCGCCACATCCCGGCCTAATATACCCAATTTTTCAGATTCGATGGATGACGGTATATAGGCCCGCTTAACGAGCTGAACATCACCGTTTGACAGTACCATAACGACTTCGGCTTCTGTTAATTCATCTAAAATTGTTCGAGCAGGAATATCGCCGCTAAATGCCGTCACTAGTTCAACAAATGAAGGGCTTTGATCATCATATGAAAGGATAACAGGCTGGTGCTGTTTATCAGAAAAACGGGCATCCCTTACCCAGCCGGACACTACACGTGCTGCACGGTTATATCGCTCAAATGCCCAGATATCATCAACATAACCGAGCTCCATAATTCGATAAACTTCTTTTCGCGGTATGCCTGTAATGGTCGAAATTCTGGACTTTGTCAACTTCTTGGCCGAGGCGTTAATATCGTCTTTCGCCACTTCAATATAGATGGGCTTAATAATATCCAACAACGCACCATAAAGGATACCGTTTTTCAGCAGTATGCGTACCAATGGTTTAAGCAGCTTTTTGATCGCCGCGAATAAAATGTTTTTTTGACTCATATTCTGAACTGCTTACATATGAACGATCAAACAGGTAGCAATACAATAACAATTAATTAATAAAGAGTGATTTTTCATCACCACTACTGGGATTATATGCCCATTTTATGTCAAGTCAATCAATCTATCGTATTTTTTGCGAATAAAACGTACAGTGTTTTTGCCCTATTATTTTTTAAAATCTTTGTTATCAATAAGTTATAGACTTTTTTAGGCTGCCTTGTCACTCATTTCATCCCAACATCATTTTAATTCTTGACTCAGTGAATTTTTGGGTATATTTTCCCATTAATGGTTTTGGGTATTTTTGCCCATGCATTGTAACTTTAAATTCTACACACTAACGTACGAATATCAAACACCGTCGAGATGAAAAAAGTAAAAAACACTATTGTTTATTTTTCAAACAACATGATAGAAATACTGTATTACGCACTGGGTGCATTATTTTTATCCTTATTTTTATTAAGCATTGTCTACCTGGTCAGAACTTATCAAAACTTATTATAAGTTGGCAGAATAATTATCAGGCAATAAACACTCACCCTTGAATTAAGAGAGGCTCAAAATGCAATCACACACACACATAATCACGCGACATACATCATTGCTTAGCATAACACTGGGCACATTAGGCCTGCTAGTTATATTGGCGGGCTGCTCGTCTGGCAGTAGCACTACCCCAAACCCGTCAGACCCATCCACTCCATCAACTGTCTCCGGCGTTATTACCGGCTTTGGTGATAGCAGTATTTTCGTAAATGGGGTCGAGTATACAACAACCAATGCCAGTTTTCTGGAAGAAGGCAATTCAACCACCGGAGATGCCCTGTCAATTGGCATGGTCGTCACACTGCAAGGCCGTGTTAACGCTGACGGCATGACTGGTACTGCAACCAGTGTATCCTATGATGACGATATTGAAGGTATCGTGCTTGAGAACACGATTGCGATAGACGGCAAGCTGGATGTAATGGGACAAATTGTCGACGTAAATGCTGACACAACATTTGAAAGCAATGTTGTTGCCATTACCCAACCCTCAGAAATTGCGGTGGGGAATGTCGTTGAAATCAGCGGTTATTCCGCTGGCGATGGTATGATTTTAGCCACACGCATTGAAGTTAAAAGTGAAACCTATACAGAAGGCGATAAAATCGAAGTTAAGGGCGTTATAGGTACAGATGTAACTGAATCGCAGTTCATGATAGGCACACTGACAATTGATTATAGCACTGCCACACTGGATGGTTTGCCTGCAATGCTCGTCGCAGGTACCTATGTGGAAGCACAAGGCAGATCCGGCATCGATATTGAGACAAAAACGATGATCGCATCGAAAATCGAGCTGGAAGACGACATGGATGCCAACGACGGCAGTGAAATGGAAATCGAAGGCACTGTCAGCAATGTCATTTCTGAAACAGAATTTGAAATAAATGGAACACCAGTAATACACAATGAGACAACTAAATTTGAATACGGTACTGCCGCAGATATCATTAGCGGCGTACTATTGGAAGTAGAAGGTACTTTCGATGTGGATGGAAAATTAGTTGCAGAGGAAATAGAATTTAGAAAGGGGGCAGAAATAAAGGTAGAAGCATATATTGATGCGATAGACCTGGATAATAGTAGCGTAACTATTTTCGGTAAACTTTTTCAGATAAATAACCTCACAACGATGAAGGATGACAGCGCTGCCGACATCCGTATTTTCTCATTGAGCGATTTAGCAGTTAACGATCGTGTGGAGTTGCACGCCTATATAGACGCCACAGCAGAATCTTTAATCGCCACAAGTCTGGAAAGAGAGGATGACGATATGTCTGAGCTGTCTATAGAAGGGCCCATCGATGCCGACGTAACAAACGGCGCAGACAGTTTTACGCTATTTGGTGTCACTGTCGATCTAATTACTAACGGACTAATAATTGCGGATACCACAGCGGGTACCGAAGTCGAGTTGACAGGTAATTTTTCAGGAGAGCAATTTATTGCAACAAGCTTCGATGACTAAAATATTACCGCTAATGCAATTTTAACGCTATAAAAAAACCGGTGGTTACACATCACGCGACCACCGGTTTTTTCCTCATTATCCTTAAAGTCCAGTCCCCTTTATCAGTCACTTCAAATAGTCACTTCAACGACTTCTCGCAATTCAAAATACATTGTCGTGCCGATGCCTTTCTGGGTTACATAGCCTAAATGTCCACCGTGTTTTTCAACTATCGCTTTACTGATAGACAAACCCAATCCGGTCCCCCCTTTTTGACGAGTATCGGAACTATCTGATTGAGTAAATTTTTCATATAATCTCGGTTGAAAGCTTTCTGGGATACCTGGACCATAGTCGGTAACAGAAATACGCAATATATCGTCATCGCGACGTGAAACGCTGATCTCGACTGTCTCACCTTTTGGTGAAAATTTAGCAGCATTGGACAAAAGATTATTTAGAACTTGAATAATACGATCTTCATCAGCAAATATATGAACACCTTTCATTTTTTTTGTAATCTTAAATTTCACATCATGTTCTTGACCATACGCAGCATTATTTAAAATAGCCGTTTCCAATAATGACATAACATCAACGTTATTAAACTTAAACACCATTTCGCCTGATTCAATTTTTTGCACGTCAAGAATATCGTTAATTAACAATAATAACCGTTCCGTGTTATTGCCGGCGATAACAAGCATCTGTCTTACCTTATCAGGTAGTTCACCTACTGCACCCGCATTGATCAAACCCAAAGAACCACGAATAGACGTCAACGGTGTCCTTAATTCGTGACTGACTGTAGAGACGAATTCATTTTTTAATTTTTCCACTTGTTTACGGTCTGTAATATCACGTACGGTGCCTGTATACAGAACTTCGCCATCCAATATCATTTCAGTTACCGCCAGATCAACAGGAAAGACCGAACCATCTTTACGCAGTCCTTCAACTTCGCGACCAACACCGATAATAGAGGCATTGCCAGTTATTGAATAATTATATAAATAGCTGTCATGTTGAGTTCGATCAGATTCGGGCATCAACATACTGACATTATTTTGCAGCACCTCTTCTACACTGTAGCCAAATATTTTTTCAGCTACCTTATTAAAGGACTGGATTATACCTTTATTGTCTATCATGATAAGGCCATCCGCCATAGACTCAATGATCGTCCGTTGCAGCACTTCGCTGTTCCGGAGGCACTTTGTTCTTTCTTCTATTCTATTTTCCAGTTCTTTATTTAATTCCCTTAGATCTGCCTGGTTTTGTTCCACCTGACTAAACATAAATTTATATGTACGTGCCAGCAACCCGATTTCGTCACGCTGATTCACAGGTAAGTCAATTTTTGATTCACGTTGATGTGCAAAATCATCCATGGCCAATGCGATTGATTTAAGTGGCCGAATCAGTTTCATTGAGAAAAGCAAGGCAAAAAGAATTCCAATAATACAGACCACCACTGCCCAAGCCAATGTGCTTCTAAGCACCCCTGTTTTTGAAGCAACTATCGCGTCATAGGATTGTGTTATACCAACCGCAATGTAACGTTCCGGCCTGGCAATATCAAACGGAATCTTTGTGTAAACAGTTGCACTAAGTGAATGGGTTTCTTCTGGCAGCAGAACCAATTGTTTATCCTTGTTTTCAGGTAAAAATAACTTTGCGAGTTCTGGCACATCCTCCTGCGCACGGTAGCGATGCCCCAGATCAAAACCATAAGCCTTCGATGGATCAGGGTGCAGTAGATAAGCGCCGTGGTCGTTGGTGATATAAATCTCACGGCCACTGTCTTGAATTTCCAACTGCATGCGACGCAATTGATGACCTATTTCAGAATTCAACACAACAAGTCCACTCAATTTACCCGTATCCTTATCAAAAACCGGAGTCGCAGTACGCAATACCTCCTGATAGGGTTTAACAACAATGCCATTTTGTCGATTTAAATTGATCTCCGAGATATGGGCAACACCAGAAGCTAATTTTAATGTTTCTTTTACAAATTTTCGGTGTGTCTTACTCTGTAATTCGGCGTCCGGCACAGCAAATAGCCCATTAT
>CAZWBV010000159.1:0-6662 GCA_964632225.1 uncultured Gammaproteobacteria bacterium
GTCCAGAAATAATAATATCCTTTCTCCGGTTCCCCTAACCACTTTGAAACAGAACTCATGCGCGCTCTTTTTACGGAGCGCTTCTGTCTGTGGATATGTGGACAGACCAATAAAAACTAAAGAAAGTGGCTAATTATTTTGAGGAGAAAAGCAATTACGAGCAACGCAATGCCCAACATTAACATGATATGGTCGTATTTGTTCCAGGATGATAAATGATCTTTCAATACCCCGACTAATTCCGGGCCAGGATCGTTAGCATTCCCCTCTAGAGAGGAAGAGATCTTTTGTATATCTTTAACCAATTTATGTAAATTGCTGTATTTAAACGCTGGCACTGCTAAAGCAATACTACCAAATAGCCCGGACATGTCAGCAAAAAAGGGCAGCATAGAAATCTATTTGGCCCCGAGTTTCAATGTATGATGACCATCCATTAACAAATAGGACTCATGATGTCCTGGGCTATTAACTTCTACCCCAAAATTTAAGACTGCACCATTTTCAATTAATAATTTTTTGTATGCACCCATGATTTGAAAAATTGTGGCATAGGATGGCCCTTGCGAACCCAATCCTGATTCTATTCGACTTAGTTCAGACTGTGACATACCAATTAACTCGGCAGCTTGCGTTTGATTCAGCTTCGCTTCCTGTTCGCGCAATGATTTAAGTATAACTCCAAGCTGAATAATCTGATCGCGAATCTTGTACCCTTCACTAAACCCTTCTAGCTTACTGGCAAGTTCGAATACTGATTCATGAGATATCTCGTCACGTTTACTCATAAGGACTCCTTCGCTTATTTATTTGTATCATTTACCTAGAAAAGAAAGATATCGATCTGATGAAATATCCAATGCGCGATCTAGCGCATGACTGTTTGTAGTTGCCGAAAAATGGACAACACGTAATATTACATCGTCGTAACCAAAAAACCCTTTGATGTCAGTAGAGGGCCAGTAACATATATTAACGGCGTTAACCAAGGGACAAGCAACTGCATATGCAGGCACACCTTTTTGCGCAAACTCTTCAAAAGCTCGATAGATTTGTCCTACTGCAATACCAGATGCTCTATCCTGCTTACTAATGGAAAGTAGTTCTTCACCTGCCTTCCTATCCCATGAAAGATTCATACTTTCCTAACCTGTATTAGTATATCGTCCATTATAGCAAATTATTAATAATTAATATAGATAAGGTTCAGTATAATAGGTAAAATATTGTTATTATTACGTTAATACATTAAAACAAATCAGCGCTACGCAGCCATATTATAGTATATTTAATCTAAATTACGTTATAATTTCTTTGTAAGCGCGTTTTAAAAATACTCTTCAGTAAAAGAATACCTTCACTATATGAATGCATGGGTTCATTTTGAATACGACCATTCGGTTGCCCAATTGACCCCCAGGCTCGCGTCACCACCCAATCACCGAATAAATCTTGGTGTAAATGGGCTTCGTAATACCGCGTTCCGCGTTGCCAGCGTCGTCTTATTGTTTTCGGATCAGTGTTACTCACCACATCTTCGCAGCAGTTTTTTTCTTCTGCCCCAAGCGCTTCGGCATAAATAGCAGTAGTTTACATATCAGCATGACCGAGCCACTTTTGAAGCGTATTACTAATTTTGTTTCAAACGCGGATGGCTAGCGGCCAGAATCGTTTTATTTCGTCTCTTCAATATAAGTACGTGCAATAGGTGTCTGAACGTACATATTTTTTCCATCTATTTCTGTCCAGAAATAATAATATCCTTTCTCCGGTTCCGTGGTCACTTTACCGTCTTTAACAACCCATGATTTGATATGTGACCCTTCTGCAAAAGTCACTTTATAGTCACCTTCTAGCCAGGTAACGCCGAGTCTGGAAATTTTGTTTTGTTGTTCTTCTGAACAACTCAAAACAAAGATCATCACAACAAAAACAAATACCCATTTATATTGATACATTGTGCACCTCTATCTAACAAATAATAAACCTTAAGAAATTAATAATATTTTCTTTAACCTACCCTTTTACTTACCCTGGCACCGACCTTAATCGCCTACTAAAATTGCCTATTAAGATTATAGCAAAACAACTGTAACCTATTTGAGCAGAGGATGATCTTTTGGTAGCTGTTTCGACACCCAAAGCGCGAGTTTGTGACGCATTGATTTTTGAGACACATCCAGCTTTGCTAATGGCTGTATTTTGCTGTCGTGTACCAGTAACCTGTAAATATATTCGATTTTTTCATTAGCAGAATCGTTTGCTTCAAATTCCACTACACCGCGACCTTCTGCGTATTCTATGCCAGCGCGAATTGCTTCTTTAAGCAATTCTGCTTCATTTTTCAATTTTTTACTCTTAGCCATAGCCACACTCCAATAGCCGTTCCTAATTTTCACATATAACAAGTTAATAAAGCTAAATAATTAATGCAAACTGTTTTTTTGCGACTGCGTTGCCATTAATCACTATCTCCAATGCATGCTTGCCCGCGTAGTGTTTACGTGTGGTAAAATTCTTAAACAGGTGTTTTTTGTTAATCTCGACGAGCTCACCGCCTTCTATATTCATTTCTTTAATTTTAAATACCTTGGGCTTTAGATTACCGTTATTCTTTATAAAATATACTCGATAGTCAATAATCAGCTTCTGAGTACGCTGCGCTGTGGATTTCAAAACAAACGAAAATGTCAGGTATTCGCCCAGTGAGATGCTTGTTGCAGAAAGTTTATATCTTCGAAATTCAATTTTCACATGACTGTTCACGCCAAATAATGACAACGCTCTTCGGTTACCGCTTTTTATTAATCCACGCGATGCATGCTTTATGACCCAGGCGGTATTCTTATTGTCATTGCTATTGCCATGGCTCCATTTTTCAACCAGGTTTAACATCCAGCCAGGGTGATCTTTAGAAATATCATTTAAATGATTGGCGACAGATTTTTGTACATATTTTTCTTTGTCTGCTTTTAATGCATTTAGTATAGGGGCTGCATGGCGGGGGTTTTCGATTAATCCCGGCACGCGTGTTGCCCACGGTAATCGCGGGCGGCTACCTTCTGATGCAAGTCGCCGTACATGGTAATTTTCATCTTTGCACCAGGCACACATAATTTTTAATGTTCGTTTAAAGTCGTCAATTAAAAATACTCTCACCGCAAGCTCAGACGAAGAATGATGGGTAAAATCTCTTAATGCCTGCATGGATAAATCATAGTCGCTCCGTCCATAACGCGCGACAAACTCCGGCATAAATATATTAGAAAAAGAATCCTCCGTAAGACGTTCACCATAACGATAGAGTATGCGTATCGCTTTTTTATAATTTGCTGGCAGATGTGCCTGGCAGACTTGTGCTGTTCTCACTATCCTTTGCTTTAACTCTAATTCATTAAGTCCGGATATCGCTTGTTTGTAAAAAACCTGTTTGTTCAACGCAGGAAACACGGCCTTGATTTGCTCAGCCAGTTCCTTATAAAAAACCGGGCTATAATAAGTATCCTTTAACAATTCCATTTAAAATTTCTCGGCAACAATACTGACAAATTCACCATGATCATTCTTCCCCGGCACAACACGTAAATTAATAAAACCGGCTTTTTCTAAATATTGTTGCACTTCTTCAACGCTGTATTTATTAAAACCGTAACGCGTAATTTTCCCGACATTGTCCATTGTTTTTTTGGTTGAAAAACAAACAATAACAAGTCCTTTGCTCTCCAGCACACTCATCATATTTGTCAGCACCTTATCGACATCCGGCCAGAAATAAATTGTATTCACAGTGCATATTTTATTAACGCTGTTTACATCAAATGGCAATGAATCCGCGTCCGCACAATGTAACTCTAGCTTACCGGCGTCAATGAAAGACTGAAATCGCTTACGACCGATTTCAACCATATCGAATGAAAAATCCACACCGTAGATAACACCACCGTCCAACTGCCCCGCAATGCGTGTCAATAAATCACCACCACCAAAGCCAATTTCCAGAATGCGGTCATCCGGTTTCACTTGCAGTAAATGCAATACGGCGTCATTCATCACTTTATTGGCTTTGTTAAGTGCGCGTGTGAGTAAATATTTGCCAAAAAAACCGGATGGTTTTCTTAATTGTTTCGCTATAAATTTTGCTAAAATCATCGACTACCTTAATTCATTGTTGACATGCGTTGTTGACATGGCATTGTTGACATGCTTAGTTAACACACTCAGGACGCTATAGCGTAGCATAAGTAGACTATGGGACGATATCGACCACCCGAAAAACGCGGCTCACCCTACATTACGCCTGTCGGTCACGCCAGGCTGACGAACGAACTAAAGGCGTTATGGAAAAAACGGGCAAAAGTAACACAAATTTTATCTGAAGCAGCGGCAGAGGGCGATCGCTCGGAAAACGCAGAATACATATACCGTAAAAAACAACTACGGGAAATGGACAGGCGTATCCGCTACCTACAAAAACGGCTTGACGAACTCATCATTGTCGATACGTTACCCAATGAAAAAAACCGGATTTTTTTCGGTGCCTGGGTGGAACTGGAAGATACTCAAGGAAATATCGTTACCTACAGAATAGTCGGACCGGACGAATTTGATTTAACGCTAGCCTACATCAGTATGGATTCCCCTATCGGACAAGCCCTGATGAAAAAGGCGTTGGACGATGAAGTCAGTGTCGATTTACCTAACGGACGCGTAACATACACAGTAACAAATATACGCTATGTTGCACCCGACTGAACGTGTCAATGCGGTATTGACATGATTCGATCAATTATTTTTTTGTTATCAGGCAATATCTTAACCGCCGAGAGTCTAGGCACCAACGTTCGCCAGTTAATTTCTTTGGAAAATATTTTTTTAAATATTGGCAGGGAATCATCAACACGCCCTGCATTCACCAATGAGACGGCGTGCCAAAATTTCATTTCCAGGTTTTCTGGAAAAAGCGCCTGTGCTGCACCGTATTGTTGTAACGCGCCCTCAATATCATTCACTTCAATCGCCAGGTCACCCTTATTCATGTGTTGATAAGCGGTGTGCAGCTTGTACAATCTTTTCAACTCCTTCACTGGTGCCGGATTATCTTCAACGTGAAGATCGACTATACGGTCCTCCCAGGGTTTTCCAGTGGACTTTGCTTTCACAACGATAATCGCAGCGGATTGTTTGCCGCGAATATCACCGCCCTTCATTTGAGCCGCTTCCAGTACTTGTAGCATACGTTCCGCCAATGAGCCTTTCGCGTTGAGAAAGGTTTGTTCCATGGTTTCGATAACACCCTCTTCGATCATTAAATTGGCCTGCACAGAAAAATTTTTACCGATCTTATGACCCGCATATTTAATGCAATTTTTACCGGTGTGTGCGGCCACGTTACCCTTGGCGTCTATCATCGCAACTTGCCGTATTTCAGGATGAGCATCCGCCACTTTTAATGCGGCGAGTGCTTTTTTTGCATTCCAGCCATCACGCATTAATTTTAAACCAGTAGTACCATAACGCACATCAATAAAAGACTGCGTCGCAACGGCGCCGACACCCGCCTCTGCCCACGGCACTAATGATCCTATAGAAAACCAATGCGATTGCACCGCCACACCGATTTGTCCGGTTTGTGGATCTCGCGCAACAATGGAATATGTATGTACTGGTCGTAACTGACTTATTTTACTAACATTAGTACTACTAACATCAGTATTATTGGCATAAGTACTGACTTCCTTTGCCTGGACAGGCGCTGCCAGAACAAACAATGATATGATAGATGCAATAAATAAAGGCATGTAGATTCTCCACTTAATCCGTTCTCTGAAACACGCCCCCTGAAAAAGCGCGCCAACTATGTGGGTATAACATGTGCGTATAACATGCTGAGTATAAATAGCGCGACTATGTGACCATACTGCAAAACGCAGGTACTGCAAACAGGCACATTGTTGTTCAAGCACTATTTTTTTGTCTATAATATAGTGATGCGAAACAAAAAGAAACGTAAGCGTGTATTTTCTATTAAATCTCTCTTTACACTATTTTTTTCATTGTGTCTGACATTCACTTCACTTGTTAGTGTTGCAGCAACGCACACTGAACAATCTGGTACTGAACAATCCAGTACCGAACAAGACCGCAAAGGCCCCTATGTCGAAAACAGCCTTTTTTCGTTCCGGCTTATTCCAAGAACCCCTGAGCAAATGGCTGCATTTTACGAAGCCAGGGGGTTCCCCAAATCCGCAACCGCGTTGATTAAAAAAACATGCTACTTTACTGCTGTCGTAAACAATAAAAGCCAGCGCGTTATTTGGCTGGATCTTAAATACTGGCGATTTTATAATGCTCAGAAAGAAATAAGGCGTATTGACCGGCAATACTGGAATACACAATGGGAGAAAATTAAATTACCACAAGCGCATCGCTCTACATTCGGCTGGACTTTATTACCTGAAATACGCAATCTGTTGCCTAACGAACATGTCGGCGGGAACATCGTTATACCTTCAATAGACAATACATTTACACTCGAAGCGTTGTTTATTACCGGGCAAAATAGACGAGGCGGTGAAATACGCGCTGAATTAAAAAACATACGTTGCCAAAAAGACGAAGACCCACAAACGTGAACCATTCCTCATTCTTAACCCATTTTATTC
>CAZWBV010000160.1:0-6650 GCA_964632225.1 uncultured Gammaproteobacteria bacterium
TTTTAGGTTCATGTGTTCCGGTAAACCACCCACATTATGATGTGATTTGATTATATGTGCCTTACCTGTTTTACCTCCGGCAGACTCTATCACATCAGGATAGATGGTGCCTTGTGCTAACCACGTTACATTGTTTAATTTGTCAGCCTCTTCCTCAAAAATTTTTATAAACAAATTACCAATAATCTTACGCTTCTTTTCCGGTTCATCAACGCCTTTCAATGCATCCAAAAAGCGGCTTTCTGCGTCGACTCGAATGACTGTTACGCCCATGTGTTCTGCAAACGTTGCCATCACCTGATCGCCTTCGTGCAATCGCAATAAGCCATTATCAACAAATACACAACTCAGCTGTGCGCCAATCGCGTTGTATAACAATGCCGCGACAACAGAAGAATCGACCCCACCTGAAAGACCCAGTAGCACCTCGTCTTTACCTACCTTTTCACGAATCTGCTTTACACTGTCTTCGACAATATTTCCGGGTGTCCACAACGGCTCGCAATGACAAATATCATAGATGAACCGCCGTATAATGCGCTCACCCTGCTTTGTATGGGTCACCTCTGGATGAAACTGCAACCCATAAAACGATCGACTTTCATCCGCAATACCCGCTAATGGCGCGTTATCTGTACTGGCGATGACCTTAAACCCGTCAGGAAGTGCATTAACGCGATCACCATGGCTCATCCACACATCCAGTAAACCGAAACCCTCAGCATTGGTATGATCTTCAATATTTCTTAACAGCGCAGAATGACCACGGGCGCGTACTTGCGCATGACCATATTCATGATGCGCAGCTTGCTCTACCTCGCCACCTAATTGTGCAGCCATGGCTTGCATGCCATAACAAATTCCCAATACGGGAATACCCAACTCAAAGATTATTTTAGGTGCCCTTGGAGGCGTTTCAGCAGTCACTGATTCGGGACCGCCGGAGAGTATAACGCCTGTGGGTTTAAATGCGTTTATTTCAGCACTATCAATATCATAAGGAAATATTTCACAATAGACATTCGCTTCACGCACACGCCTTGCAATTAACTGAACGTATTGCGCACCAAAATCAATAATGAGTATTCGATGAGCGTGCACATTATGCTGCTTATTTTGCTGATAGTTTTCTTCCAACCGCGGCGTCCTTTTAATTTACGGATATATACCCATCCATAACACGGGAGGGAATACCCTTCGTTAACTTTCATAGCACTAAATCAGTAGCACTAATCAGTTCGATAATTTGGTGCTTCTTTAACAATGGCAACATCATGAACGTGGCTCTCACGTATCCCGGCATTTGAGATTCTTACAAATTCTGGTTTGGTGCGCAGTTCATCTATGGTATGGCAACCAGTGTAGCCCATACTCGCACGTACCCCGCCCATGAGTTGAAGAATAATCGCTGACAAATGCCCTTTATAAGGCACCCTGCCTTCTATACCCTCTGGTACCAGCTTTTCTGCACCACGACCTTCTTGAAAATAACGATCGCTGGAACCATTTTGCATCGACATCGCACCTAACGATCCCATGCCGCGATATGATTTATAAGAACGTCCTTGAAACAACTCAACTTCTCCAGGCGCTTCTTCTGTTCCTGCAAACATACTGCCTATCATCACCAAATGCGCACCTGCAGCGATCGCCTTGGCAATATCACCCGAGTAACGTATACCACCATCCGCAATGACAGGTATGTCTATAGATTTTAATTCCGCCGCGACATTTGCAATCGCAGAAATTTGCGGCACACCAACACCCGCAATAATGCGCGTTGTACAAATTGAGCCTGGCCCAATACCTACTTTTACTGCATCTGCACCCGCGGCAACCAAATCCTTAGCGGCGGCGCCGGTGGCAATATTGCCACCAATAATTTGCAAATCCGGGTAATTTTTCTTAATCCATTTCACACGGTCAAGCACACCTTTAGAGTGCCCGTGCGCAGTATCAACTACAATAACATCAACGCCCGCCTGCATCAGTTCACTCACTCGTTCTTCTGTGCCAGTACCGGTCCCCACGGCGGCACCCACCCTTAAACTGCCTTGCTCGTCTTTACATGCGTTTGGAAACTCTTCTGCCTTTTGAATATCTTTAACTGTAATTAAGCCACGTAATTGGAAAGCATCGTTGACAACCAGTACTTTCTCAATGCGGTGCTCATGCAACAGTTTTAATACTTCGTTAGGTTGCGCACCTTCTTTTACTGTCACTAAACGCACCTTGGGCGTCATAATGCTGGAGACTGGATTATCCAGGCGGGTTTCAAAACGCAAATCCCGGCGTGTCACAATCCCGACCAGGGCCTCGTTATCAACGACGGGCACACCAGAAATATTATGCGCATGCGTCAATTTCAGGACATCCTGTATGCTGGTGTCGGGCGCGACAGTAATCGGATCAGAAATAACGCCACTTTCATATTTTTTCACTGTAAGTACTTCTTTCGCCTGCTCTTCAGCACTTATATTCTTGTGAATAATGCCGATTCCCCCTTCCTGAGCTAAACTTATTGCCAGCCGGGCTTCGGTGACGGTATCCATCGCCGCAGACAATAATGGGAGATTTAACTTAATATCCCGCGTTAATTGTGTGACAAGGGACACTTCTTTAGGTAAAACAGTAGAATGTGCTGGAAGTAGTAACACATCATCAAATGTAAGGGCTTCTTGAAAAACGCGCATATTTAGAGGGTTCCGTGATAGCGTGCAGTAAATTGATAAAAAACCTTAAAAATCATCGATAGCGGATTATAAGTATTGACGTTAATCGGGTAAACTGCTTAGCTTAATATACTTAAAAATTTTTATGGGGAAATGGGAGAAATTGGCTCTTTGCGGCATCTGGGCAAACAGAAATTAGCAAGATTGACGCAAAACGAAACACCGTAGGTGCCAAACAACTAAATATCGACTCTTTATGATGGATAATGAAGGTTTAATACTTATTAGCTACATCACTTAGCTATATCACTGCAAATACATTGTAAATTGGAGGGTTTTTTATGAAAAAAATTGCCATATTAGCCGTACTTCTTATGGCGAGTACCGCATGTTCCATGATGACTATGAATGATGACATGAACATGAGTAGTATGGATGCATCAAGCGATGACATAGCTTCGCTTATTAAACAAGCCACTACAGAAAACAAGAAAGCAGCAGATGCTGGTGGGTTATGGCGTGATGCAAATAAAATACTCAAAAAGGCGAAGGCTTCCCTGAAAAAAGGTGACGCTAAAAAAGCAGTTAAATTAGCCAAACAAGCGTTAGCCCAGGGAAAACTGGGGCAAACACAAGCCGACGCAGAAAAAAATGCGGGACCTTGGTTGTTCTAATTTACTAACTACGTTATCCGTTCAACCCCCTATTCCTTATACTGACCTTTGTTGCACCTTTTAGTTAGTTGCAATAAAGGGTTCTGATAAGGGATTAGGGAGTTGCTACTGATTAAAGCTTAAAGCAAAAATGTTTCGCTGCTAACCCCAACGTCACCCTCAACTCTGGTCTTGAAACGAGTATAGTTCTTATCACCATCACTTGATCTGATCTGTTCCTATGAGTACATCGACTTCACAACGAGATGTATACAGTGTTTCCGGACTCACTGAAATAGTACGAGAAATATTGGAAGATAATTTCCCTCTCATTTGGATTGAAGGTGAAATTTCCAATCTCGCCAAACCCGCTTCCGGGCATATTTATTTTTCTTTAAAAGACGATTCATCACAAGTACGTTGCGCTATGTTTCGCAATCGAATGCTAAATTTTTCATCTGGCATTTCACCTAACTTTTCACCTAGCTTTTCACCTAGCTTTTCACCTAAGAATGGCAAACAGGTATTGGTGCGCGCGCGGGTGAGTTTGTACCAGGCTCGCGGTGAATTCCAGCTCATTATTGAACACATGGAGGAGTCAGGCGAAGGCGCCTTAAGACGTGCGTTTGAAAAATTAAAACTCAAATTGGCAAATGAAGGTTTGTTTGACGATGAAAATAAACAACCCCTGCCTGCATTACCAAAATCAATAGGCATTATTACTTCACCTAATGGCGCAGCTGTTCAGGATATACTGAGTATTTTAAAAAGACGATTTCCCTCTATCCCCGTTAAAATTTACCCCGTTGCCGTCCAAGGAGAAAAAGCCGCCGAAGACATTGCATCGATGATTCACTGCGCCAACGAACACAACCAATGTGATGTTTTGATACTTTCTCGAGGCGGTGGCTCGCTGGAAGACTTATGGGCATTTAATGAAGAATCAATCGCGCGTGCCATCTACAACTGCGACATTCCGATCATAAGCGGCGTTGGCCATGAAATAGATTTTACTATCGCCGATTTTGTAGCAGATCATCGTGCAGCAACACCTTCTGCCGCCGCTGAACTTGTCAGTCCCGATCGCGTAGAGTGGTTACAAAATCTTAACAATACAGTAAACAATTTACATAAAATAATATTACAACTGTTAAATCAAAAATCACAAACACTTGACTACCTGCAAAAACGCATGCAACATCCTGGTCGACAATTAGAAGTGCAATCCCAGCGTATTAATGCACTGCAACGACGTCTAAGAAAC
This sequence comes from uncultured Gammaproteobacteria bacterium, assembly GCA_964632225.1. Taxonomy (GTDB): domain Bacteria; phylum Pseudomonadota; class Gammaproteobacteria; order SG8-11; family SG8-11; genus JAADIM01. Next base: position 4,590 of record CAZWBV010000160.1, read on the forward strand.
GCACAGTTTGTACATCTGACACAGCTTAATTCTTTTTTGAATACTATTGTTGCTCGTCTGAATCAACACACACCGATACATAAATTAACGCACTATAAAACGCAACATAAAAACATTCACCATCGATTAATGACCACAATAAAACAATCTATATATGTAAAACAGCAACTACTGGCAAACACCAGCCGCGCACTGGATGCAGTAAGTCCACTTGCCACTCTGGGGCGCGGCTACGCTATTGTCACTAAATTGCCTGAGCAAACCTTAATTCAATCTTCTCGAAGCTTAGTCTTAGGAGACAAAATTGAAGCCAGGCTAAAACAGGGACGTGTAATATGTAATGTTGAAAAAAAACTCGATGAATAAACTCACTACGCTAACACAACCGCAGCAGCTAAGATTTATTTCAGCTAGCTTATGTCTATTTTTTGTTGTAGGCACTCTTCTTGCGACAAGCACTCCTAGCAGTGCACTGGCCGCACTAAGTCCACCACGTGAAAATCCCGTACCCGGCGGCATTGCGGTTGTTCCTATCAGTAAAGTACATAACGTTATTTCACCTCACGTCACCTATAATACCCGACGAGTTATGGTACTCGATGGCCGGTTTATCTGGTACGCCATTGTGGGCATTCCGTTAGCGGCCAAACCTGGCCAACACGAATTACGCATTGATCGAGCCGATGGTAAAATCAGAAAAAAAACATTTATGGTCAAACCGAAGGACTATGAAACGCAACGTATAACCTTAAAAAACAAACGCAAAGTAAACCCTCTAAAAAGGGATTTAACACGTATTAAAAAAGAAAAAAAATTGATTTCGAGTGCTTTTCGAAACTGGCGTAACGATTTACCCAGTGAAATGGTTTTCACATTGCCGGTAGAAGGCAGATTAAGCAGTCCGTTTGGCCTGCGACGTTTTTTTAACGAACAACCCCGCAAACCTCACAGCGGCATCGATATCGCCGCACCGAAGGGCACACCCATCAGAGCACCCGCGAGCGGCAAGATACTTAGAACAGGCAATTATTTTTTTAATGGAAATACTGTCTTTATAAATCACGGGCAGGGTCTGGTAACCATGTTCTGCCACATGGATAAAATCAATGTTAAAGCAGGTCAACACATAAAACAGGGCGAAGCATTCGGCACTATTGGCATGACTGGGCGCGTTACTGGCCCACACGTCCATTGGAGTGTTAGCTTAAACGATACACGCATTGATCCTGATTTATTCTTTCCTGAAACTGTTAAAGCAGCGCTCGCAAAGAAAACAAAACCCTAGGAGCCTGTCCGAGAATAGAAACCGTTGCGAGGGGAAGCCATTTTAGTCAAATTTTTCGATAAAATAAGGCAAAGCTACCGCGTCCTGCTAGCGCCCCTTGCAGCATAATACAATTAGTACAACTAATAAGACATCTTATTAGGCATGAAGGCATGAGTCTACTAATGCATAAGCCTACCAGTGCATTAGTCTACCAGGCATGAGGCAATTTTTCCTGAATAGTAATATATTTGTTTTTCACCGTAATGTATCCGCCTTTAGTTAAATCCTTCAATATTCGGCTGACCATTTCGCGTGAAGCACCGACCATATTGGCTAAATCCTGTTGTGTTAATTTTTGTTTAATGACCAGTTTTCCTTCGTCACTTTCGGCGGCGAGATTAATCAGCGTTCTTGCAACACGTCCATAAACATCCATCAATGCCAGGCTTTTTACGTTTTCAGTCATGGATCGAAATCGTGTCGATAACTCATCAATTATTCTTACGGCGATTTGCGGATTTTTAGTTAAACAGGAATCGAATTCTTTTTTAGAGACGACAATGAAGCGACATTCCTCTAACGTCATCACTGACGCACTGCGCGGAAAATTATCTATAGCTGCAAGCTCGCCAAAATATTCTCCGATGCCGAGAACATTTAAATCAACTTCTTTGCCCTCCTCATCACTTAAATAAACACGAACCCGGCCTGCTAAAATAACGTACAGAGAATCTGAATTGTCACCCTCATGAATAACGACTGTATTTTTTTTATGGGTTCTCACAACCGTGTGG
>CAZWBV010000161.1:0-4672 GCA_964632225.1 uncultured Gammaproteobacteria bacterium
CGCCTCTTTTACATCAACATAATCTTCTGGTGTCGCAATGACATCAACAGAACCATCTTCATGGGTAACCACATCGTCTGCGCCAGCCTCAAGCGCCGCATCCATTATTTTTTCTTCTTCACAACCTTTCGGAAAAGATAATATAGCTATTTTTTTAAATAAATAGGCAACAGAACCTTCGGTACCGAGATTACCGCCCATTTTAGAAAATGCGTGCCTGACTTCGGCAACAGTTCGATTTCTGTTATCTGTCATGCAATCAACCATCACCGCGACACCGTTAATGCCATAACCTTCATATCGAATTTCTTCAAAATTATCGCCATCTTGCGTGCCAGCACCTCTTTTTATCGCTTTTTCAATCGTGTCCTTGGTCATGTTGCCAGCTAACGCTTTATCAATAGCGGCGCGTAAGCGAGGGTTAGCGCTGGGATCTGGCCCACCCAACCTGGCGGAAACAGTAATTTCCCGAATGAGCTTGGTAAATAACTTGCCACGCTTTTTATCCTGCGCACCTTTGCGATGTTGGATATTTGCCCATTTACTATGACCTGCCATGCTTTCCTCTTAGGCTACCTTTTCTATTCTATTTCTATCAAATGTGGGTGATTCATTAAGAATCTGACAAAGAGGCACATTCTATCGAAATTATGCAAAAATAGTACGCAAAATTCGTAAAAAATTAACTGGAAAAGTAAATGGCGTTGAGTGATTTCGCTCAGTGGTTAATATGCGTTGAACCTAACACAACAAGTTGGAGGGAGATGAGGGATCATATCGAACCATAAATTCAGGTATGCAACATAAACTCTAGCTTTAATCCGTCAATATCAATCACATCGTGTTCTTGTAATGGCACACTTTGCGCCCCAACAGGGTTATCGTTGACTGTTGGAAAGCGACCCTGCTTATCTGACTTTCCACTCACATGCGAGACGAAATAGCCTTGCTTGCGCTTGGCAATGACGATCATCGTTCCCCCATTACCCATAGATGTATAAGATTTAATCAAATCCAGCTCTTTGCCTTCTTTTGGCCCGTTTAATACTTTTATGAATGCCTTTTTTGCGACTTTAACGTCAGCATGCATGGCCATTTCGTTATCCGATGTGACCACATCAGATGAAACAGCAGACGCAGTCGATTTCGCTAGAGGAGTCTCTGCAATGGCGTGCTCTGTTTGTTTAATCGCATTCGGTGCCACGACCTTGTCCGTAATAGGTTGAATTATCACCGTTTTATCAAAATCAGGCGCATCTTCATCTAAAAATTTAAAATCATGACGCCCTATTTGAATTATATCGCCGTGTCGCAGCATATGTTTTTTAATTTTATTACCGTTGACATAACTACCATTGGTGCTGTCTGCGTCTTCTATATAAATATCTTTCAGCGATTCCATATAAAAATTTTTCTCTACGAGTACACGCGCATGCGTGCCACTCACTGAAATATCATCAATTTGAATGTCATTTGATGATTTTCGGCCTATAGACAGCACGTTCTGCTCGAGAGGAAACTCTCTTGTGACAACACCATCGTGACTGAGAACAAGTTTCGCCATTGTTTTACCTAATTATTTCTAACCAACTATTTCTAACCAACTATTTCTAACCAATAACAGCGCATCAATTTGAACAATGATTGTTCGCCAAAAACCGCTGAGCGGCCACTTTGCTAATTAATGACCAATTTATCGCCTCATTTTTTGCCTCGAGGCACCTGTCTAGAGAATACCTACCGTACTATTCTAGTCGAATATCATTTTATGATAAGCATCAACTACATATCTCATTTTTTTCAAATACTGGCGTTACGTCGATGATAATGACTGAAATATTGTCATGCCCGCCGTTTTCGTTTGCCTTGGACACTAATTGTTTCGATTTTTCGTTCAAATCACGGTCCGTTTGCTGCAAGATCATCTGAATATCACGCTCATTAACAAGATCGGACAACCCATCTGAACACAAAAGCAAAATATCACCCATTTCGAGAGTCTGTTGTTGTACGTCAATCTCCACGTCGATATTAATGCCCAACGCCCGGGTAATCATATTTCTATTCACCGATTGTGTTGCTTCTCCCTCGGAGATATAACCGCTCTGCACCATCTCCTGAAATAATGAATGGTCAACAGTCAGTTGTTCCAATGTTCCTTTCCGTAAACGGTACAAGCGTGAATCACCAACATGCGCAATTGTCGCGTTATCATCATGAAACAATGCCATTACAAGTGTCGTCCCCATACCGGCGTATTCCGGGTGCAGCGCCGCGGCTTCAAATATTTTACTATTCGCTGCGCTAATCGATTCCATGCTCAAACACACAACATTTTCATCAAGCGATTTTTTTTTGATGTTTTTCAGCGCGTGTTTCATTTGTTTGGTTATTCCCTCAACGGCCATTTGGCTCGCCACTTCTCCCGCATTATGCCCTCCCATTCCATCGGCAAGCACAACCAAACCCAATTTTTTATCCCAGGCAATAAAATCCTCATTGTGATCACGCGCACGACCAACATCCGTTGCGCCAACCATATTGAAATAATATTTTGTCTTCATTTATATCGATTTTTCCATTTTTTTACGATTATTTTTTTTAGGAAAATTAATATGTTCCTGACATTTTATGATAACACGCGCCATTTTTTTTCCTGACTGAAATCGATTTTCAGGTTCCTTTTGTAAGGCAAGATCAATTATTTTAGTGACGCATGATGACAATTCAGGGCGAAACATCCTCACATCAGGGTGTTTTTCATTAGAAATCTTGTACATCAAATTTGCCATTGAATCACCAACAAAAGGCAACTCCCCAGTAACTAGTTGAAATAACATAACGCCTAGAGAAAAAAGATCGGATCGACCATCTACTTTTTTTCCAGCCAACTGTTCGGGTGACATATACGAAGGGGTACCCAGAATGGTACCGGTTTTCGTTTTGCTTGCGTCCATCAGGCAGGCGACACCAAAATCCGTTACCTTGACCGAATTACTTTCCGGCTCATACATCACATTAGCAGGTTTTATATCCCGGTGTATCACTCCTTGATTGTGGCCAAAATTCACCGCTTCAGCCACCTTGCTAACGATAAAAAACACATCGTCTAAAGGCAATCTGTTTTCTGCTTTAGTATAAAAAGACAAATCCTTTCCTTGCAGAAAATCCATCGCAATATAGGCCAGATCCTGTTCCTCCCCGACATCGTAAATCGTAACAATATTAGGGTGATTCAAGCGCCCTGCCGTTTTTGCTTCTCTAAAAAACCGATCCTTGACTTCAACTAATTTATCGCCTTCAAACTCCTGAGCAATTGCCAGTGTTTTAATTGCAACGGTACGACTTATTTTTGGATCTTCCCCCAAGTAAACCATGCCCATTGCACCACGCCCCAGCTCTTTAATTATTTCGAAACGGCCTATCATCGGTCGCTGAATGGAGGCATTATCCAACACGATCGTACCCACAGGCAATATACTGCCGACCGGGCCTTGCACCATTCGACTCTCCATTTCGTGGTTACTCAATATGCGTTTTTTTATATCACGAAAAGTGTCATCATAATCGTTCACATGTCTAAAAACAGATCCCGCCTTTGCAAACTGGCGCTTGCGTTCATAATCCAGACCCAGGTTATAAAATAAGTCAATCGCCGTTTTGTTTAATGGCAATTTGCGAAATTTCTCAAAAGCCATATCCAGTTGTCCCTGACTTTGTAGAGTAAGCCCAAGCATTTTATTTGAATCTGCGGTTTCAGTCTGCCATCGCGCCAACCTCTCCTGAAACAAACGTTTTGTTGCGATCAACGTTAAACCTACCGCCAATTGCAACATTGGTGCCATCAACTTTATCCACACATTTGCTGTAATAAGTAAAAATATTTCGGCGTTTAACAATAAAATCAACAGCACCGCGCTAATAGCCAGCCCGGTAACTAATCGTATACGTGACAGTATTGACATTAGAAATGATGCGATAAGAAATATTGCGAGTAACTCGACCCAACCCACCCAGGATGGACGCTTTATAAAATCGCTATTGAGAATACTCGACACAGTGTTGGCGACAAAATTGATAGGCGGCACAACTTCGCCTGTGGGTAATAATACCGGTTCGGCATTGTGTCCTTCTGTATGGCCAATCAATACTATTTTGTCTGCGAATTTTTTTGCAGCAATATTATTATTGTATACATCATATAAGGATGTGACCTCAAACGGTGAATTGCCTTCTTTATTCGTATAAAATGTGGGAAATAAATTGAAGTTAGTATCCGTACCAATAGACTCGTTTCCAAGCTTAACTTCACCGTTATTTTCTATTTTGATGTCGCTAATATTCAAATCCATACTAACAGCAGCAAGCATCAGGGAAAATGACGCAAAAATATTATTATTGAAACGCAACGCCATATTTTCAGAGCGTAGCACTTCATCTTCACCGTAGTTTAAAGGCATATGACCAACGGATTTGACTACTTTCCCAAATCGCTGTAGTGGCGGACTCAACAGTGCCACTGTAGGCAACGCCATCGCTTGCATCACCTCAGGTAGATACTTGTTTTTCTTTGCATCTGGAAACGGCACATTGGGTAACGTATTCCTTGATGTGTAATTGGGTAATACGTTTATGTTTAATGGCACGCCATGCTTACGGTAGAACATCGCAA
>CAZWBV010000161.1:4682-6648 GCA_964632225.1 uncultured Gammaproteobacteria bacterium
GACATTGTCCGACTTTCTCAATGCAGTTGCCAATAATCGATCCGTATGCAAACCATATTCTGCTTCTTGCAATAGCGCTTCATATTCCTCCGAAAAAAGGGCATCCAAATCATCTTCTTCGACACTTTTAAAGAGCTTTTTAAACCGCTGAATATATTTCAAGCCGTGCGTATACTGCGGCGCACTCAGATCGATGGCGACACCAATGGCCTTTGGATTGGCTTCACCAATTTTATCTATCAAGTCAGCAATAATACTTCTGGGCCATGGCCAGTTGCCAAATTTTGCTACGGATTTTGCATCAATGCCCACGATAGTGATTTCATCATTTGCGGGTCGCGCAGGCATCAAACTGACAGCAAAGTCATACACCTCGTTTTCCAGGCCCTGCATCGTATCGCTACTTGCGGTGAATAAAATCACCAACGTCACGACCAGCCCAAAAAACCAATCGGCCTTGTAAACAGCTCGAATCACTGCGTCCTCACCATTGTGGTCCCCAACTAAAGAGTTCTATAAGTAGTTAATTCGACATAAAAGTGATTATCTTTAACGACTTATCAAGAAACAATTGGCGTACTAGTGCGTAAAACAGCCTTGTTTGATAAATTGGCAGGTCTGCTTGGCAACGTCCGGGTTATAAATCAACCCCATATGGGTTGTGGACAACACCAAGTGATCGGTTTGTCCTTGCAAATGGGTTTCAGCAACCGCAACGGTACCGTCATTTTCGTCATCAAACCGACTTATCAACCGGCCCGCACCCAATGCTCTATTCCCGGCAATCACACCGAGCGCATTTTTGCTATGCCAATCAGGCACGTTACCGAGTAATCCGTGGTCAACACTTTTCCCGAGTATGCGGCGTCCCCAGACTGACCGCACGAGCACCTGCGCCACTGCGCTACCGGAATTGGGTGTACCCAACATAACGACGTTTCCATGCCGTTGGTTGGGATAAAGATGAAATAAATGACGCAGCACCAGGCCGCCGAGGCTATGTGCCACAAAATGCACGGTCTGCGCATTCACGCGTTTTAAATAAGTGTGTAACAAAAGCGCATTTTCCACAGAATTTTTACGGGTAGTCGGATACGAAAACTGGTGCACAACAAATTGCTGCTTGTGGATTCGATGCCGCAGCAATACCATATCCGCGCCCATCATCCAAAGGCCATGGACAAAAACAATATGCTCTAATTTGGAATTTATTTCTGCGTCAAACATGCTGAACGTCTTATTTCAATGTTCGATTTGTGTGATCTGTAACGCCACTGCGCGTTTTATCTAGGACATGGATCGTTGCCAGTTAATATTTTCCATTATTCTTTTTCTGAAAAAACAGATGGAAACTGTGCCAATGCCTGTCGTGGTATAAATTTGGCACTGTCTACCGCATATTTTTTCTTATCAGATTGGGTTACGGCTATCGACATCGGTGAATCCACGACGGGCCATTGACCTTTCATGCGATTAGTGGGTGCGTCACCTTCGAAACCAAGAAAACTATAACGACCATAATGCGGCAATTTGCGTCCCAACCCCGGCATGGCCTTTATATTTTCGTTACTTAGCCAGGTCATTGCATAGTCAGAACTGGCCGGGTTTCGTGCTGTCAGCACGACGGCGTTGTCCTTTCTATTTAATGCAACATTGCCGAACTTCAAACTATCGCCGTTAAATTTGATTTCGTGATCGTGTAACGCAGTGACAATAGATTCACGAAAACGATTCTCCCAACCAAACAGCCAAACAGCGCGATCCGTGGGCAGACCCTTCAGCTGATCATCAAAGCGAACTGTAATCTGATCCCGTTGGCCTTTTTGCCAGGTAGTCGCTAACGCCGTATAAGCCTGCTTCAAGTTATCTGGTGCATCGACAGGCAACACAATCAATACTTGCTCTGCACCAAATGCTTTGGTTAATGCGGGTGGAATTTCATTAAGATCAAGTCGTCTGAATATAT
>CAZWBV010000162.1:0-6620 GCA_964632225.1 uncultured Gammaproteobacteria bacterium
CAATCAAACAATATTGCTATGTAGAGGATGCCGCCATGCCCCATTTTTTTGGCTTCAATAGCCGCATACCTTCTTCTATCTTTTTCAGACAGGCTGTTATAGATAGCTATTATGGACTTCTCTACAGATTCGTCGTAATGTGAATGCATTGGAATATTTTTAGGTGGTTGATGGATGGTGGGATTATAGCTGAAGTTTTTCCATTGAAAAACGGGAAGTTATTTCATCCCCATTCCTTAGCCCTCTTGCTCAAGCATCTGGCGTAGCATTGTCCCCATCGCCTGATGATGCTTCTGTATACATAATTTCTCCTGTTGATGGTGAAGTTACAGGAAAAACAGTAACCGTTAAATTTGGTTTACAAGGTATGGGGGTAGCGCCTGCTGGTGTTGATGAACCAAAAACAGGGCATCACCATTTAATAATTGATGGTGAAAAGTTACCAACATTAAATGTACCACTTGGTGGAGATGTTCTGCATTTTGGTGGTGGCCAAACTGAAAAAGTAATTAACTTAAGTCCAGGAAAACATACACTACAATTAATATTGGGTAATCACCTTCACAATACCGCACGATCCACCGATGATTTCTAAAAAGATCACCATTACGGTCAAATAGCCTAACAGGCTATTATAGTTTTATTTATGGGGAAGCCATAGATGAGTGATCTCATCGGCTTAAAAAATACAGGAGCGTAACCCAAAAAATAATGTTGGCATAATGATTCCATGAGCGGCACCGCTGAATCAATAAACTCAGCGGTGCCATTTTTTTATCTGCCGCGATTTTGAAATCTGGATTTGGAAACTGATACTATAGACGGCACGACTGAACGGTATGTTTATATCATTCGATGCTTTGACGCTTCACTTATTACTAGCGATGTTTAACGACGGTTTGCCGAGCATGCCAATCACAACGAAAAGCAAAGAGGGGTAAAAGAAAGGTGCGCAATATTTTCGAGTGTGATCAGCCGAAAAAATTATGTACGTAGAAGGCGACCACACACGCTCAACTGCCAGCTGGCGAGAAGCCAGCGTAAAAAACCTTAACCGAACCGGAAAATAACGGGATAAGTAACTCTGCGATTTATTTTTTATTTACGTTGTTATCTGATGTGATGCGTGATAGGTTTCCGCCGGTATGTTTTATGTGGTAGATATAAAATATACGGACTTCATACTATTATGGAGTCGCAGGGTAAGGAGCTTTGTGATATTGGATGAAATACAAACAAAAGGAGATGTTTATGTTCAGTCTGATTCTTTCAACGATTCGATGCTACACACTGGCTTTCGTTTTTACCATCGTCTTTGCTCTTGGTTTTTCTTCGGGAGCCGGGGCCGCTGATTATCCAAAAGACAGTATATGTGCAGCCAAAAGTAACTGGTTTCCACACAGCAAGACACCCAGACCGGATGACCGGAACTTTAAAAGCAGCAGTAATTGCGAATTTCACCAATGGTCCTGGCAGATGTTTTTGTGGCTGACTCAGGATTGGGAAGGGAAACCCAGATTTTTATCTTTTCAGTCACCTCAATCCTTGTTAGGAATGAGTTCACGCAGTTTACAGCCTCGTACCTCACCAGTGGAAAAACCAGAAGCCCTCGATGAATACCTGCAAGCCGGAACCGACGGTATTTTGGTCGATCACAAAGGGCGTGCTGTTTATTACTCTCAATATGTAAATCCAACATTTGCTGATTTTATAAAAAATAATAACCTGACCAATCCTGCCTCTGTGCAAAAATTTGATCCCGATAAATCTTTTGACATTACTACACTGGAATTAAAGGCTTCCTGGAAAATTGTGGCAGACGGAGAGAATGCCGACGATTTTTTTACCATGAAAACCCGAGTTAACAAACTACGTAATCAGGGCGGAAAAATTGTCATAGATAACAATTCATCAGAAATGGTAACGGTTGCATTGGTAGGTTTTCATATTGGTGGAGTAGTCAATGGTCATCCTGAAATGATCTGGGCTACCTTTGAGCATAAGTCTAACGCACCCAATGTACCGAAAAACCCAAAACCAGATACGATTGTTTCCAACAAAGACTGGTTGTTTTATACCGCGAATACCCGTTATATCGACTGTAACGTTAATCCGGCGGACTCACCAACGTTAACACTCAATGAGAAAACCCAGGTAATAAGCCCTATTACCCAAGTCTGTAGGCAATTTGAATTCGGTAATAACCCGAATCACCCTGCGCAGAAAAAAAGAAAAATGAAACAAAATGATAGAAATATCGCATTTCTGAACAGAAGTGTGCATAAAAATTTAAAACCTGACGGCGTGTGGAAAAATTACCATGAAGTAGGTGCTATCTGGTTTTTGAAGAAAAATCAATTAAAACCCGGATTGTCTTTGGCAACCGATGGCATTGGTACGGACCAGGAACTTACCGGTTCATTAAAACTGTCAAATGCCACAATAGAAACATTTACCCAAACACAAAGTACCATGAATAATTGTTTTCGCTGTCATAACACAGAGCAACGATTCCCGCCAATACCAACGCTGGTTTCCTTGCCAGCCCTGAATATTAATATCAGTCACGCATTTGTTAATATTTATTTTTGGTCTCAACAGTTAAACCCTACTGCCATGCAAAAAAATCAGTAAAACAAAAAATGCCTGGATGGAGTCCAGGCTGGTAGAACTGAAAAATGCAGAGTAACTGCCTGTCTTGCTTTTTGTTTTTGAACAGATTTTTCGGACAAATCAAAGGTGAGATGAGTAGTCATATTCTATTTTTGTCCAGGAGGACATAATCATGACAGACACAATTTTTCGGGTACATCCCACAATTAATTTTGCCCGCGTAGGTTCCAGTGAAGACTATTACATTGCGCCGGAAACGGCGGCAGGCGAACTGGTTAATACCGAAACCGGCGTATTTGGTGGTTTACCGATAAAGGCCGATACTGAAGACACCTTTATCGAAGCGGCTGACCTGCGTGACAGCAATCAAAACCTTATGCGTCAGGCGGCCCGTTTTCGCATTTTTGTTTATGACCAGGAACAACAACAGTATCCATCGAATGACCCGGGGCGGGAAATTAAAATTGGTGATACGGTGAACGGTAAAACCATTAAAGATATTATCTGGATGGTGCACGTAGCAAACAAAAAAGGTAACAACTACTCTATTACCTCTATTGTCGATGGAAAAAAGAAAGAAGAGGGGATTGTTGCCTATGAGAACGGCAATACACCACCAGTGAGAAATCCTGAGTTTGGTACTGATCTGGCCCATGTGGAGCGTCGACAAAAACTGGTAATTGACCCAGGACCAAGAGTGATTAAATCCAGTTCAAAAGGGACTCAGACATTAGCATTTAATGCAGCGACACCGAGTGAATACATAAATGACTCCGGCCAGATTGAATGTCAGTCAAATTACCCGGTCAGTTTTCCATCGGACCATTTCCCCCTGTTTAATCCACTGGGAAACATTGACACCCTGGGACAAATGACGATTGAAGCAGGAACAGGGCGATTGATTGTCATTGGTGCATACGGAAAAACCAGCAGTATAAAAACAGACGGTAAACCCGCGTCACTGAATGACGCTATTGATAATAATGGGTGGTTCGATGATACCTCAGATGGTCCGGTTGACGCGGTAATTATTCTGGAAGACAGTGTAGGTGATCAGTCGACGGCATCTGTAGTGGGAGGGTGGGTGGTCACAACAGATCCAGGCTATGCTCCGCAAACCCGTAATGTAGTTTCCACCTGGGATGACATCTATTCTACCTGGATAGAAAAGCTGGGCCTGATTCCGGGTATGTTCTCTGACGGCCAATACAACAAAAAATATCAGGCATCATTCGACAGCGATGTATTGAGTGTTTTTCATGGCGCGCTTTTACAACGGTGGAATACAAATCTGCCATCCACGGGTATTAACGGTCATGATTTTATTGCTGCGATAAAACCTTCTGATGATCCACAGAAAAAAATACCCAACTTCAAAGAATTGATTCGTGATCCAAATGTTGCAGCAGAGGATGATGAAGGCGTGAAAATGCCATTGGCATTGGGGGATGCGATGAAAAGTTTTTTATCGGTAACGCCTACACAGTATTTTTTGTTAGACCAATGGTATGCAGGTCAATCGGTGGAAGCAGCAGTTAAACTGGGCACAGGTGAAAAGCTTGATAAAGTGGTATTGGAAAATTGTCTGGGTGGTCGCTATTCGCCAGGTATTGATCTCACATTTATTGTCCGTGATATCAACTTTTACAAGCAAGACTGGAAAGGAGTTACCGGGCCGTTCCGGGTTAATGGGCAAAAGCTGAATTATGCGACGGCACAAAAAGACCAGCCGTTTTTGCAAGTGGGTTATATTCCCCTGCGTACAGCGGCTGTCGAACCTGGTGATTTATGTAAATTTATGTCATTACCCTGGCATACCGACTACAACAGTTGTGCAACACATACTCCGGACCCAAATCCAGCGGAAAATAATACCCTGTACTGGTCATGGCCCGCACAGCGCCCGGTGACTGTGTATCCGGTAGACAAGTGTACCTATGACGCTACGAGTAAAACCTGGAATCTGGGCGGGCAGTTATTCAGTGTACGTGGGAAAGGGACACAGACTGATTATCCTCAACAAGAAGGCCGTTACCAGTGTTATCTCGATTTTGTTGAAAACTGGCACAAAGTCGGTTTTGTCATTCAGGGAACACAAGTCCCGGCCAGTGACGGTGGTCATTATGGTGCAGATAAGTTTATTGAAGTTGCCAGCCTGTTTTCTGAAGATGGTGATATTGTTCAGCCATGGCCAACGGAAAAGCTTCCTGGCTACACCCCCCCGAAAAATTGCGGGCCGAAATAAAGAATAAAGCATTTGTTCGCCAGTACCGCTTTGCCATCTGCCGTAAAAAACCGGACCATCGCCATTATTGGTGGTGGTCCGGCGGGCTCTGCTACTGCGCTATCACTACTGCAATCAGGAAAACATGACGTATGCCTGTTTAACGCCAGACAACGTTCAGAAATAAAAATTGGTGAAAGTATTCCACCTGCGGCTACACCTGTACTGGAACGTCTCGGTGTCAGTCATTTTTTATCTGGAAAAATACATCTGCCTTGTTCTGGTAGTGTCTCGATCTGGGGGACGGACACCCTGGGGCACAATGATTTTTGGCTGAACCCGGTGGGCAAAGGTTTTCATCTGGACCGGAATCAGTTTGACTCACAATTGTACCGGGCAGCTCAATCTCAGGGTGCCCAGTGTTTTGATGGTTGGCGTTTGCACTCCGTCGCCCAACAAACATCGGGATTTGAATTGCGGTTTCGGCTCGAAGATGGTGAAGAAAAAAGTATGAACGCTGATTTTGTGGTCGATGCCAGTGGCCAAAGCGCCTGTTTTGCCAGACGACTGGGTGTTGTCAGAAATGTGCTGGACGAAGTGATTTCTCTGTGTGCGATATTTCCCCTGGCAAAAGACTTGAAAATGTCTAACCGTAGTTTTGCAGAAGCGGTAGAAAATGGGTGGTGGTACGCAGCACGCTTGCCCGGTGAACGCGTTATTGTATCGTTAACCAGTGATGCCAATATTATCAAAGAACAAGGTTTAACCCACCCCGAAAACTGGAAGCATCAGCTACATAAAACCCGGGGACTGAAAGAATGGTTACCTTCCGTATTATTACAACAACTCCCTAAGCTACAGGTAAAAGCGGCACCATCGGCCATTCTGTCCCGCGTTGCAGGAACAAACTGGCTTGCCGTTGGCGATGCTGCCAGTAGCTACGATCCGCTGACCGCAGCAGGCATTACCAAAGCATTAATGCACGGTGAGCAGGCAGGGGCAGCCATAGTCTGTGCTTGGCGGGAAAAAAATGATCGGGCAATCAGTGACTATCAGGACATGGTTTTTGATCAGTTTAGTCAATACGTTTCGTTGCGGAATCAATTGTATCTGGCGGAGAATCGTTATCATAAAATGCCATTCTGGCAGCAGCGTCATTTGTTGCGCTGATAACATATCAATAGTTCGGATAGTTTTCAGGCATGCAATAACATTAAATCCCTGAGGCTCAGGGCAATCGGACTTGAATTTTCATGCCGGTCACTCTGAACAAATAGGTATTTTTCCTACCTACCTTTAACCAAAAAAGTCAAGTCGAGTAAAAATGATGAGGCTTATCGGTTATTTTCTTATCTTTATTCCTGTAACGAAAAAAAGTGGACAAACGATTACAGCGCTTCATTGTTTCTGTATAACTACAGTTAGTATAGTATTGAAATGTTTGTTTTAAATCGATACCATCGACATCAGTTGGCACCGGAGTTGGTGCAGGTTCATCCACTTTTCTCGTGCGCATTGTCGGATAAATGCAGTGAAAGGAAACGGATATTCTCGCTCGTGATTTGAGGACGTATTTTATGCGCCGTAGTGTTGTATTAAGAACTGTTACGCTGACAGTCTGTCTTGCTGTCCTGATTGTTTTATCCAGTTGTGGTGGCGGTGGTTCCGGCAGTGATGCCCCTAACCAGAAACCTGTAGCAACGATTTCACCCGCAACTGAACAGTTTGTTCAGGTTGGGGATGCAATCAGCTTTACCGGGGACAGCAGTAGCGATCCTGACGA
>CAZWBV010000163.1:0-6604 GCA_964632225.1 uncultured Gammaproteobacteria bacterium
CTCGACTGGTGCATGGCAATGAGCTGTTAGGAAAGCTGGATAGTGAATATGAAGAAACAAAACGCTATAGATCTGGCCAGCATACCATTCGTCGAGTTGCCGCTGTATTGAATAGCAAGGAAATTGAGACACCGCTTGAATGGAATAAGCCCGCTGAGATAACTGCTGCAACAGGTGTTTTTATAGGGTATCTGATGTTAGATGCGCTAATCAGTAATCAAGATAGGCATCACGAAAACTGGGGAATTATTATTCAGTTTGCTGAAGCTTTATCGCTAGCTCCCACATTCGATCATGCATCAAGTCTAGGAAGAAATGAGCATGATCAGACTCGCTTAGAAATGTTGGGAACTAAAGATATTGGGCGATCTGTAGATCGTTATGTAGGGCGAGCAAAATCTGGATTTTTTCAGTCAACGCCTCCATATAAGTCATTAACGACGTTGGATGCATTCAAAGAAATTGCTAAACTTGATAAAAGAGCAGCTAATTATTGGTTGGCTCAACTTAATATGACGCAACTTATTAATTATATTGATATTATTAGCAATATTCCTGATTCTTTAATAACAGATCCAGCAAGAGAATTTGCCATAAAAATGTTAGAAATTAACCGATTGAGATTATTAGAGGTTCGAGAGAGTTTAGAATGAAAGCATTATTTGTTGCATGGCAAGATCCAAAATCGCACCATTGGGCACCTGTTGGCCGTTTAACGCGAGAGCAAAACCAGTATCATTTTGTCTACACGCGCGGGGCAAAAGGACTTCCTAACTTTGTCCCATTTGGAAGAATGAAACAACTGAATGTAGAGTATATTTCTAATGAATTGTTTCCACTATTCGCTAATCGAGTTCTACCTAAATCAAGACCTGAGCATAGGGAGTATTTAGATTGGTTAGGTCTTGCAGATGTTAGCTATGATGCACTTGAAGAGTTGGCACGAACAGGCGGGCTTCGAGCTACAGATTCAGTCGAATTATTTCCATGTCCTGAGCCAACTCTACAGAATAGTTATGAAGTTTATTTTTTTACTCGTGGATTGAGGCATCTTCATGCCGAGAATGGGAGAAGAGTGTCTGAACTAGAAGTTGGTGAATCCCTCTATATTATGCAGGATGTACAAAATAGTTTTGATGAGATGGCATTATTACTCCGAACAGATGATCCAATCTCATTGGTTGGTTATGCTCCGAGATATTATTCATCTGAATTTTCTCAACTCATCACGATGATTGGACAAGAGGATGTAAAAGTTACAGTTGAAAGAGTAAATCTTGATGCTCCAACGCAATATCGAGTGCTGTGTAAAATTTCAGCGCCTTGGCCGGTAAATTTTGATCCTTGTTCTAAGGGAGAATATGAGCCGATTAATTGAGTAATAGGAAAATAGAGTGGGTTTTACAATTGGGTTTTGCAATAACGTACTTTAAGCTAATTGATTGCAAGTCTTGATCCTAGTGCATAAAAATGTAAAAAACCACTCAATAATTTCCCTGAATTAGAAATGAAATACCTTACCGCGAGCTCCGTTCACAGTAAAGTTTTGTCATATACCCGTAGCGTTTGGGATTTAGGTGTCAATGTGCGTCCTCTTTATTTCCTGGTGAGGCTACACCGCATCTACCTCCCTGTAGGGTAGGCAAGGCGAAATGATGAGTAATAGTCGCTCTATTGCGAAACTCCATTGTAAGGAGTCAACGCAGCCAGGGAATAAAGAGGGCGTGCATTTACACCTAAATCTCAATCGCTACGGGTATATAATGATATATTACTAGGCACTCATTAACTCACAAAACCCCAGAGTGTGCGAGTATTTAGAAAATAATTAAACGAAATACAAAAATAATTAAATATAAATATTTTGAGAAAAACTTTCTCCGAGTAGTTACGTTAATATTTTTAAGTATGCGTCGAAAGGAGTTTCATTATGTAAAATGGATTATTGGTTACGCCACTATTTACATACTTATTCTGGTTGGCCTTGATTCAGCGGACAATCAATCATATAGAAGTTGTTTGTTGTTATAAAATTCACATGATCCTTTTTTTTTTCACCAAAGTGTGAATATTACCCATCGTTGTGTGGATTGCCACGACTATACTTAGGCCTATATTCTCGATGACATTGAGCCTTGAAAAGGCGAATAAAGACGATAACGGTTTTCCAACCTCGTTTAAAGTCGTACCTGTGTGGGATATTAGTTAGTAGCACATTATAATTTATATTTTACATTTAAAAAGGGAGGCTCTACTGCCATGACTAATAATACCCTGGCTCCACGCGCAACTCATCCCGTGCCTATATGGACTGTCTCTAAATTCTCAAGTGTTTTTTCTCTCATTGTACTGATGGTACTGCAAGCGTGTAATAACTCCGGTAACGGGATAGATGATAAACCACTGCAGCCACCGGTTGCTGAGGCAGCAGAATTCACTTTGCCTGAGGATACCGAAATAACAGGTTCATTGTCCTCTGAATCCACTTTTGCGGTTATTTATTCGATTGACACAGACCCCAGTGACGGCACGGTTACCCTGCTCAACGCCAACACCGGTAAATTTATCTATAAACCTGCTAAAGATTATTATGGTCCCGACAATTTCAGCTTTATTGTCTCTGATGGCGCAGCATATCAAAGTGCGGGGGTAACTCAAAGTGCGGCGGCAACCGTTAATTTAAGCATAACACCCGTCGCAGATACACCTCAGGCCGATGACGCTGTACAGACGATCAACACTAATGCAATAAAAACCGGTAGACTCGCGGCGTTTGACCCCGATGATGACACACTCACATTTACATTCACCACGTCGCCTACCCTTGGCAGTATTAAGATGGACAACGCCACCACGGGTGATTACACGTATAATGCCAATTCCGATGAGTTTGGTGAAGATATAATAAAATTTACCGTGAATGACGGGACAGTCGATTCTGCTGAAGCCGAACTAAAGATGATAATAAACACTGTGCCTATTGCTGTATCCAGCTCATTAAACGTAGTCTCCACCACGGTAACAGACGGTACCATTAACGCAACGGATGTAGATGAGGGCGTGCTAACCTACGAAATTGTGAGCAACCCAGTACTTGGAACTCTCATCGTTGACCCACAATCAGGAAAATACAGCTATACAGCCGATGCGGGTGTTTATGGTCAAGATTCGTTTAATTTTATCGCCCGTGATACATATAGCCGTTCAAGGCCCGCGAAAGTTGAAATAACGGTATGGCCACGCTATACCCTCGTCGACCTTGGCCAAGATACCGATGATAGAAGCAGTGCCATCGCGATCAATAATGCGGGAGAAGTTGTTGGTAATTTTAGCCCTACTTCTTCCCCTTTAACATCGACAGCGTATGTATCCAATCTGGAGGGTGTAAGAACGCCACTGACTGAATTTACCGCTAGCGGTATTGCCGACCCGATGGAGGGTAATAGTGCTGGCCTTGTAATCGGCCACCGCAAGCTTCAAACGGATGTGGTCCAGGGTCTGATATACGACCGAAACAGTGTCCCGCCGGATTGCCACATCGGGTAGAATCCATCAATACTAACATGTCAGTGTACTGGTTAATTTCGTTAGAAATTATTTCAGACTTGAACTGGAATTTTTGCCGGAAAGAGTAGGTGTGTTTGAACAGAGCGAATCGTCGTAACGTCCCCCTCGTTGCCTGACGAATAATGAACGCGATTAGGCGACAGAAAGGTCATCGTTGCGATATGGCGGGTTTTAGCTTGCCCAAGCCACGCAAAAATCGACACGTTAGGCGGTCATTCTAACAGGTCCAGCAAAAACACAGCAAAGAGGTCGTGATACTATGCCACCAAAATATAAATTGATTGCGAAATGAATAATTTATATTTTTTTATGGGGTTTTCGGGCGGGTATTAACTAGGCGGGCACTAACTAATAGTACACCCGCCCTTCTATCTACTATTTAATGATCTACTAAATTAATAAGCTGCTATATCAAAACTCACTGCGCTTTCTAATGACCATGCTTTTTTCAGGATCAATACAGGTGGACTATCTATTCCTTCATCCGTTTGAGCTTTAGTCAATTTGAATATCCAGTAATCCCCGCCATCTGACGGACCCGTTAAATTTACCCAATTCAAATTATTCAACCGATAATACTCAGCAATTGAATTCGCTTCATACTGATCAATACCATCAGAATAATTGACTTTACTTATATTTTCATTAATTCGGTTTTGAAGAGGAGAACAACCGAAAAGCAGTAACACATTGACGACAAACACTAATCTTGTAAAATTTTTCATCACTACCCCATCCCACTGTGGATGCCTGCCTCCCGGCTGGCTATTATCATTGTATCGACTATTTTATTTGTTAGGCCGCATTTTAATAGGTCGCTAGTTTATTTGCTATTGATTAATTGAATATTAAGCTATTCTTTTATAGTCAACAATATTATGTCAAATACAAGAACAGAAATAGAGTAACGTGTTCAATTTGTGACGTGATTACCAATAAAATTATAACTAAAATTCATCTAGAGATAGAAAGCCAAATAAAAATAGTAGGTTATGATTTTATTGATTGCTTATTTGAAAACGAGAGCAAAATCACACAGTGAGGTGTTTTTTTACTAAATCAGACGTTAGTTCGTTGATATTACCCTTAGCGACAGATTTGCCGCGTTCTAATATACAGAATTGTTTTGCTACGCGCCGTGCGAACGGCAGTTTTTGTTCTACAAGCAAGACTGTCATATTACTTTCCTGGTTCAAACGAATAATAATGTCACCGATTTCTTTTACAATATTTGGCTGAATTCCTTCTGTTGGTTCATCCAGGATTAAAATTGCCGGATCAATTGACAACGCACGTCCAATGGCGAGTTGTTGTTGCTGGCCACCTGAAAGATCACCTCCGCGTCGTTTTAACATTTTTTTAAGTACCGGGAACAGTTCAAAAATATTTTCAGGAATATGTCTAATTTTGTCTCTACGGGCGGTGAGGCCAATGCGCAGATTTTCCTCCACCGTTAACAATGAAAATATTTCTCGCCCCTGGGGTACGTAGCCAATACCGAGTCGTGCTCTGCGATCTGCGGGTAGATTGGCTAATTCTGTACCGTTAAAAAGTATGCTGCCAGTTCGGATGGGTAATAAGCCCATGATCGCTTTTAACAATGTGGTTTTACCCATGCCGTTACGCCCCATCAAACAAATACAAGCGCCTTGTTCGATATTCAACTCGGTATCCCAAAGTGTGTGGCTTTCACCGTAGTATTGGTTTAATCCGCTAATTTTAAGCAAACTTATTCCCCCAAATAAACTTCGATAACACGTGCATCATTTTGTACTTCATCCATCGTGCCTTCTGCCAGCACAGACCCTTCGTGCAGCACCGTTACTTTACGCGCAATTGAGCGAACAAAATCCATATCGTGTTCGACAACAATGATGGAGTGTTTACCTTCAAGAGAAAGAAGCAACTCGGTGGTTTTATCCATTTCCTGGTGAGTCATGCCCGCAACAGGTTCATCAATAAGCAATAATCGCGGGTTTTGCATTAATAGCATACCAATCTCCAGCCATTGTTTTTGGCCATGTGACAATAGCGCAGCACGATGATGACGTTGCGCTGTCAGGCCGATAGTATTCATTATTTCATCAATTAAATCCCGTTGTTCGCCGTTAAGTTTCGCGATGAGAGAGGGCCAGACACGTTTGTCAGTGTGCATCGCCAGTTCCAAATTTGTAAACACCGCGTGTTCGGGGAACACGGTTGGTTTTTGGAATTTGCGACCGATGCCTGCACTGGCAATGTCATATTCTGTCATGCGTGTTAAATCCATGCTTTGTCCAAAATAAGCAGTGCCTGTATCCAGTTTTGTTTTTCCGGTGATGACATCCATCATCGTTGTTTTTCCCGCACCATTGGGACCAATAATGCATCTCAATTCACCTGCATCGATATAAAGCGTCAAGTCATTTAGTGCTTTGAAGCCATCGAATGCCACCGTGACGTTTTCCATGTACAGGATAGTGCCGTGCGAGGCGTCAAGTTCACCTGCAATGACAGTATGTCGGCCCTGTTGTGCAAACGGATATCGTCCTTGCGCAACAAAATCAAAAACACGGTCGCGGCGCATGGTTTGGCGAAGTTTATCGAGTGACTTCATGGGAGATCAGTTGATTTCCTTTGTTTAATTTTATTTATCAAGCCAATGATACCCTTTGGTAGAAATAAGGTGACCACAATGAACAGACCGCCCAGCACAAATAACCAAATTTCGGGCAGTGCGCCAGTCAGAAATGTTTTTGAATAATTGACTAAAATTGCACCTATAACAGCACCATACAGCGTCGCTCGACCGCCAACAGCGACCCAGACAACGAGTTCAATAGAATTCAATGGTGAAAATTCACCGGGATTAATGATGCCCACTTGAGGAACATAAAGAGCGCCTGCGATACCCGCTAATATCGCCGAGCAAACGAATACCCATAATTTATAGTATTCAACGCGATAACCTATAAAACGAGCGCGGTCTTCTGCATCGCGGATCGCGACCACAACGCGACCTAACTTTGAGTTGACTATATATCGACACAACAGATAC
>CAZWBV010000164.1:0-2853 GCA_964632225.1 uncultured Gammaproteobacteria bacterium
TATTTATAACTACACAGGTTATTATAACTACACAGGTTACAGGTTTGCTGGATTAGAAAATATTAATGGAATATCATCGTGAAGTTAACTAAAAATCGAATTTTCTATCGAAGAATAAGAACTGCAAGAATGGCGACAAGAACTTCGACAGGGATGTCTATCGGAAAAATGATAAATTTGTATAGCAAGTGTGTCATTGTGTTTGCTGTTATCTTGTCATCCGCATGTAGCAGCGTTCCCCCGAAAAAAAAAGCGCCCCCTTTTTGGCCTAAACCACCCGATTTGCCGCGCTTTATATTTGAAACGTCACTGCGATCCGAATCAAGTGTTATTCAGCTTTCAGCGCAGCAAAAGTTTCGAGATATTGTCTCTGGTGCAAATAAAAGGGAATTGATTGCTTACGAAAAACCCTATGATGTTGCTGCCCGAAATGGCCGTGTGGTTGTATCTGATACGATGGTGAATTCCCTGGTCATGTTTGATTTGGCGAATAACCGCTTGCTTCGTATAGGACACCTTAAGTATGGTCGATTAGTTGATCCGTTAGGCGTGGCAATGGATTATTTGATGCAGATCTATGTTGCGGATTCTACGGCAAAAAATATAAAAATTTATGATGAAGTTGGGTATTTTTTGGGTAGTGTCGGTGATTCAACAACCTTAGTGAAACCCATTGATGTTGCCGTGAATCCTACCGGTGATCGGATTTATGTCGTTGATTCCGGGGGTATCAGCAGTTTAGATCACCGTATCGTTGTGTTTGATCGCGAAGGAAATGTCATTAATATAATTGGCACGCGTGGTGGACGTGATGGTAATTTTAATTTACCAAGGTCAGCGGCCGTCGCGCCTGATGGTACATTATATGTATTAGATGGCGGTAATTTTAGAGTGCAGGCATTCGATCGTGACGGTAAATTTTTGCGTAAATGGGGGAAAGCAGGTAGAGGTCTGGGGCAGTTTTCGCGGCCACGTGGTATAGCAGTAGACGATGATGGGAATATTTATGTTACTGATGCCGGGTTTCGAAATTTTCAGATATTCAATCCCCAGGGCCAACTGTTAATGTGGATTGGCGGTTCGAGTATGTTCGATATCCCCGGCCAATATGCCATGCCAGCAGGCATCGCGGTTGATGAGACCAACCGGATATACATTGTTGATCAACTGCATCGAAAAATAGAAGTAATACGCCGTTTATCAGAGACGGAAGGCCAACGCATACTTGCGGAAGCCTTAAAGAAAATGCCGCCACCTGTCAAAGTATTACCCGCTAAAGCCCCTACTGATAAGGTAAATGAAACACCGAAAAAAATAATTTCGCAGAACCCGAATAAAGAGTCTACTGAAACATCCCCTGGGCAATTCCCCAAACAGCAAGCCTCACCTGTTAGTGTGGGCGATGAAGCGACACGCACGTCACCGAAAAAACCAAGCTCAGAAAAACTGATAAAAGAAAAAACCTCAGCCGCTGAATCCAGCGATAACGATTCTAGCGATAGCGATTCCAGCGAGAACAAGGTAAACGAGCCCCCGAAAAAAATAATTTTGGAGCAACCCGATAAACAATCCACCGAGTCCTCCGTTGAGCAATCTCCCAAACAACAAATATCCCCTGCCGGTGCGAGTGGCGATAAAACCACAAGCACTTTGCCGAAAAAAACAAGCCCAGAAGAATTGATTAAAGAAGAAGCGTTGCCAGTTGAATCCAACGATAACGGGGAAGTTGGGTCAGTAGAAGAAACAAATGCGAATTAAGTTCTTGTACAACGCCAACTGCCGCTTTATTTATCAAAAACGATAGGCACACGCACGATGCACGCACATGAATTCAAAATACATGCTGAAATCGAAGATACACACTGGTGGTTTAAGGCCAGACGTAATATTATTTTAACATTGCTATTGCGGTTTTCATCTATAGACGTAAAACATGTTGTGGAAATTGGTTGTGGTACGGGTGGTAATCTCAAGCTTTTGAAACGCTATGTTGATAAAGTGACAGGTGTTGATGTGTCCGATAAGGCAATAGAATATGCCAGAACTCGGGTAAACGGTGATATGTTATTGGGTGATTTTCGCCATGTACTACGAGATAAATGGAGCAGTGTCGACGTTGTATTACTTGCAGATGTGCTGGAGCATGTCGAAGATGATGTTAGTTTTTTAAATGACATTATTGAATCAGTGCGACCAGGGGCATTAATTATTATTACGGTACCCGCGCATAAAATATTATGGAGTAATCATGATGTTGCGCTAGGGCATATACGTCGTTATCAAGCTAATACGCTGAGGGATTTGTGGGGCAATAAATCGGTGAAGAGTTTATTTTTTTCACCATTTAATTTTATACTGTCGCCATTGATTTTTTTAAGTAGATTGTTGCAGTCCACAGATAAAAATACTCAACAAAGTGATTTGCAAGGACATTCTGTTATTGTTAACGCGTTATTGTTTTTTTTATTTAACTTGGAAAGCAAGTGGGTGCGCAAATCGACGTTGCCCTGGGGTTGCAGTTATGCAGCAGTGTTAAAAAAAATATAACGATAAAAAACTTCATATGACGTGTGAATTATCAATAGTAATACCGGCCCTGAATGAGGAAGAAAATATTGAGCGGGTGTTTTCAAGAATAAAAGAGGTGATGGATAAGGCAGGTATCACCTTTGAGCTTATATTTATTGATGATGGCTCAACGGATAACACGTTGGAAAAAATAAAAAACCTGGCCGTAAACAATACTAATATCCGTTATACCAGTTTTAGTCGAAATTTTGGCCACGAGGCGGCTTCCAGTTGTGGTTTTAGAATGGTTGAGGGTAAGGCGGCGGTGCTTATCGATGCGGATTT
>CAZWBV010000164.1:2863-3953 GCA_964632225.1 uncultured Gammaproteobacteria bacterium
CCCGAAGTTATCCCACAGCTTTATGAAA
The DNA here is from genome assembly GCA_964632225.1 of uncultured Gammaproteobacteria bacterium. Lineage (GTDB taxonomy): Bacteria > Pseudomonadota > Gammaproteobacteria > SG8-11 > SG8-11 > JAADIM01. The sequence continues at coordinate 2,892 of CAZWBV010000164.1, forward strand.
AATGGATAGAGGGTTATGAAGTCGTATATGGTCGACGTAGTCGTCGACAAGAAGAAACCGTTATCAAGAAATCCTCCTCATTTCTTTTTTATCGGATTTTGCGCATTTTTTCAAATGTCCCTATCCCAACAGATGTTGGCGATTTTCGTTTGGTGGATAGAAAGGTAGTTAACTTGTTTAATGCGTTACCAGAGCGTAACCGGTTTGTTCGAGGTATGTTTTCCTGGATAGGTTTCAAACAAATTGCGGTGGAGTATGAGCGTTCTGCACGAACCAAGGGTGAAACTAAATACAACTATTTTAAGCTTACGTTGTTGTCGATCGATGCATTGGTGAGCTTTAGTTTAGCACCACTGCGTATTTGCATTGCTTTTGGACTGATTATCATGGTGTTGAGTTTTTGTATTACTATTGTGATTGTATTACAGCGATTGGTATGGGATCTGGATATTCCAGGTTACGCATTAATGACGTCGGGTATGTTTTTTCTTGGTGGGGTACAGCTTATTTTTTTGGGTGTGCTTGGCGAATATATTGGTAAAATCTATAAGCAGGTCCAGGGCAGGCCGTTGTATATTGTTGGCGAAAGTAGTGATGGTCCTGCATCACCATTCGATTGACTAGCCGTTCCGAAAAAATCTAATTTGACCAACATATTTATTTCTGAATATTTTTATATAGCTGCCATGCACCCACTCTTTTCAGCAGGTTGACTTTATGTGCATGCTCCCGGAATAGAGGATGCAAAACATCTTTGTCAGAGCGAACGATGAAATAGTCATAAATATCGCCATCATGAGTGTTCCAGTCGAATAAATAAGCTCTGGTCGCAAAACCATAACCCACCTTGGGCTTTTGATCATCGCGGAAGCGAACTATTTGTGGGTATAAGTGCGCGAAGTTAAAGTCAACGATTCCCCCTCTTTCCACCTGATACCAGGACGGGAAATTAAGATAGATAGGATGGTTGGTAAATTCAGCGCTCTTGGTTTTAAAAATCAAAGACAATACTCTTTTATTTTTTGGTAAGCTGCTGACCATGTCTTTAAATCCCACGTTTTC
>CAZWBV010000164.1:3963-6538 GCA_964632225.1 uncultured Gammaproteobacteria bacterium
TTCCTGATGGTATGCGATGAATTTTACTAATACCAGTGTTAATAGCATGAGTGTATAAACAGCAATTGATATAATTTTGGCCATACCGAGTTTTGTCTCAAACTCAAATAAGAGTAGATAGCATATGAATAATAAGACGGCGAGTCTCTCGTATACAAATAACGTGTTTGCCAATAACATGGGTGTCAGGAAGAATAGCAATACTAATATGACAAATGGTGTCCATTTCCAGTTCACTTTTGTGAGTCTGCCCCGTAATAAAAATGGAAAAATAATTAAGCCGAGCCCTAATAGCACATAAAGTATTTGTTCTTCCATTCCTATCAGGTAGCTAAATAATTGAGGTATACGGTAGATTCCCAAATTCCACACGGTCGATGTTGCACCTTCCTCATTGGACATTGTTTTGGCAAACCAGGGGATAACGATGGGTGTTGCGGTAAAATAGGGTAGATAAAATATGTATTGCCTGAAACCAAATCGATGAAGTGTTTGCAATCCAGCAATCAGCATTGCGATGCCAAACAGGATAAAATGGCAAAAGAATAAAGCGATGCTGCCAATACCAAGAATAATGCCTTGCTTTATTGTTGGTTTTTGCAGGTAGCGGTGCGCGGCCGCTAGATAGAGCAGGAATATCGGGATACTTACAATAAATGTAAAGAACCCCCAATAGAAAGCAAATCCGTAATTGACGGGGATGACCAGCCAAGCCAGGTTTTTATCAGAACCGTATAGTTGCAGCAGTTCTCGGCTCAAAAATACTGTTGCAACGAATGAGATAGAAAGAATGAGATTGGCAGCACTGGATAAATCGATAATTAAACCAAACAAATACAATAGACCGTATCCAAATAGATAGGGTGTGAAAAAATTTAATCGAAAAATTTCTTGATAGTTTGTACTTTCATCAAAATAGTTCAACAAAATTGCCACTTGACCCGCGTGTTGTGGCAAGTCAATGCTTGGTAAATAGTCGACCAGCCACAGAGGAAGGCATGAGAGTATACTTGCGATAAACAGTGCATATAGTGCCAGGTCATGTGTTTTACTGCTTTGCTGTGTTGTTGCCCGTGTTGTTGCCATAGTCGACTCTCAATATATTTTCTTTATGTACTAATTGCTGTGCACGTTAAGTTACATGATACGCGAATTCAATTTGTAAGTGCAGCTCAACCATGAGTAGGTCTTTTTTCATTGCTGTATTTCCAGCGTTTTGCAGCATAGAATGCACCTGCCGTGGGGCTTTGTATTTTGGGATATGATACATTAAGCAATAAGAAGCGCAGCTGCATTTGTGGGGTGTATTTGTGGAGAGAGTATAGCCAGTGATTAGCGATAATAACTCAATCATATCCAGGTATTCGATACCTGTTGTGTTCTTTACGCTCATATTTACCTTTCATACCTACCCTATGGGCTTGAGTGACTATTGGTGGCATATGAGTTCAGGAAGGTGGATATGGGAGAATCTTGCTTTACCGGCGGTTGATTATCTTACCTACAGTGTTCCGCAGGATGATGATATTCGCCGCGTTGTCATTCTTAAAGCCTATTACCTGGGGCAATTATCATTTTATTTTATCTATTTCTGGTTTGGCATTTGGGGCTTGCTTTTTTATAAAGCCGCGTTACTGACTTTGCCGTTGTGGTTATTGTGGCGATATCTTTGTTACAAAAAAGTAGATCCGTTAGTGGGGCTGTTACTTATTGCAGTGCTGCCATTCTTGTTTTATCGGTTTGATGAGCTCAGGGCAGTGGTTTTTTCGTTTATCGGTGTGATTGCGTTATTGTTTTTAATCGAAAAATACATTGATCGATTAAAAGAAAATCAGCCATTGCAGCGCTATTATATATTGTTGCCGTTAACTATGCTGTTATGGGCAAATTTACATCGTGGTTTTTTGATCGGTTGGGTTTTATTGATTGTTTTTTTATTTTTTGAGACGCTCAGGTTTGTTCGAAAAACCAATGCGCTAAATTTTGATTCATATAAAAAGCTGGCAATTCTATTTTTGGTTTCTGTTTTGATATCGTTGTTTAACCCCAATGGTATCAATCCTGTTTTAGCTAATTTTTCTGAACTGGATGGGCCCTTTGCTAACGTTATTGATGAATTTTTTTCGCTTTGGACGTATTCAACATTATATGGCGCGAAATTTCTTTTTTATGGCTGTGTTGTGCTTTCGCTGTTTGCCCTCTATTTTACGCTTCGATCATGGCGCACATTAAGTCCCGTACATCTTTTCCTTATGCTGGGTTTCATATACCAAGGATTTAATACCTACAGGTTCAGTTATTTTCTTGGCGTGATGGCGCTGGCGCTTGCTGCACCTTATTACAGTGAGGCGAGTCGTCAGATAAAAGCGGCCGCGCCGCGCCTTATTGCTATTATGTTGTTTGCAGCAGTCATAATATTAGGGTACTTCAGTTCGCAGCGGACCGCGATTACCCGAAGTCCATGGGAAAACGCGTATATGCCTTTTGGCGCTGTGCAATATATTGTAGACAAACGTCTTCCCGGAAATATATTCAATGCATTTGAATACGGGGGGTATTTGGGTTGGAAGCTGTA
>CAZWBV010000165.1:0-6534 GCA_964632225.1 uncultured Gammaproteobacteria bacterium
AGCAATTATTCATTAATAATTAAGGGTTAAGATGAAAATATCCAAAAAAGAAAAAGCGCAAACCCGTCGAAAAATCATAAAAACTGCGGTGGAACTTATGGGGGAAAAGGGCTACCACAAAGTGAGTATGCGCACGATTGCGCGCACGGCGCAGATCGGCGATGCAACAATCTATAAGTATTTCTCTAGCAAAGAAAAATTGTTAACCGGATACTACGAACTGTGTGCTGAGGATACGGCAGACGCGTTGTTAAAAATCGATGATCTGGATAAGTATGCACTACAGGAAAAACTTCAGGTACTGCTGGACAGCTATCTCGATCAACTGCTTGCTGATCGTGAGTTCGTCTGTGAAAGTTTTGTGCTGATATATCAATCCCCGATGTTTTTGTTTAGTCACGTTAATCCGATACATAAAGTGTTAACGCCGATCATGGCGCAATTTCTTGATGATGCTTGGGAAAAAGAAGAAATCCCCAGTTTTCCTTTCCAAAGTGTATTGCCTGATATGCTGTGCGAATATTTGATCGGTGTATTGTACTTTTGGATCAAGGATGAGTCGGAAGAATTTCATGAAACAACACAACTCATTGACCTGTCCTTAAATTTAATTGTGACGCTGCTAAAAAGCGGCATCATCAATCACACCACTGATTTTTTAGGCTTTATGCTCAAAAGCCAAATGTTTCGAGTCCTCAATCCTGGCAACAGTTTATTACAAAGCTTATTGAACGTTAATAAGGCGGGGAAATGTAAGTGAACCATAAAAATATTCCAACAAAAAAATATAAACGCACGGCCATCGTGGCGATGACGACGGCTAAAATCGGGCTAACACATGTGACCCATTTGGGTAAAAAAACCTTATCATCGGTTGCAAAAGCCAAACAACAAGATCATCAACACGAAGAAAATATTGGAAAAATATTAATCGGTGCGCTTATGCAGTTGCGCGGCACCGCACTAAAAGTCGCGCAAATGATGAGTATGCAACTAGACATGCTACCTGAAGGAATTCGAACAGAACTGACTAAGGCGTGTAGTCGGGTGACGCCGTTAAATCGTGCACATATTCGAAAAGTGTACCTGGCGGAATTTAACAATGCCCCTGAAAATGTATTCGTAAAATTTGATTCAAATGCCTTTGCCGCAGCGAGCCTGGGGCAAGTACACACTGCGTTATCGCCTGACAATCATCAATTGGCAGTTAAAATTCAGTATCCTGGCATTGCCGCAAGTATTAAAAGTGATGTGCAACTGGTTCGTGGAATAATGAAATCGATTTCACTGGGCACGTCTTATCTTCCACGCTGGGAACTCATCGACGACGTTCTTAATGATGTACAAAAACAGTTGGAAAAAGAAATTGACTATGTCCAAGAGGCGGAAAACACGCGTTGGTTTGCAGCGCATTTGGCGCTCCCGAATATACGCATCCCCAACGTTTATCCGCAGTATAGTAGCAAAAAAGTGTTAACAACTGAATATATCGCGGGAAAACATCTCGATCCATGGTTAGCTGAAAAACCAAGTCAAGCCGTTCGCAATCACTATGGGCAACTGCTATTTGATATGTTTTGTTATCAACTCCATGAGTTAAAGGTATTGCACGCCGATCCCCATCCCGGTAATTTTTTAATATGCGATGATGGTCGCATTGCCCTAATTGACTTCGGCTGTGTTCAACGATTAACGCCCAACTATACGCGTGTTATTACAGGTTTATTTACCCGTGACCAACTGAAAATTTATCAGACGTATAAAGACTTGGGCATGATAAGAGGTGATTTATCATTCGAAAAATTTCAAAGCGATATTTTTCAAGCCATAGAACCTTTGCATACCTGGATGTCTGCACCGGGTTTGGAGGATGAGTTTGATTTTTCTCAATTCCCCGCGATGCCGCAAAAAGGCTTGTCATACATGAAAAAAGCGATCAAAGAAATTAATACCGTGCAACAAGAGCAAATTTATTTCGATAGAAGTTATTTTGGTTTACTGAGTATGCTGAGAAAAATAGGCGCAAAAATTGTTACTAAAGGGCTGGCCCGGCATTTCTCACAGGTACGTTGAACCCGGCGATATCACATGGACAGACCACTAGCAACCGGCTTTAGTGCATTCATCGTCTTTCCTGTAGCGGGTAGCACGTGGGTGGCGCTGAGTCCCATTTTTATCTGTTTTGCAGTTTGTTCAGCGCGTGTTTACCACAATCAAATGCGGGGCGATCATGACGGGTCTTATCGACAGAGACAAACCGTTTTTAAAGGCTTTATTTATAACCGGTGTCATCGAGCACCTTAGCCGTTTTCAACAGTTGTTTTCTTTAAGCGATTGATTTAACGGGTACTAGTAAGTAAAATGTGCAGGGCGTTGAAGTCGTTTCTCTATTTACGCCATCGCCGCGTCGCCATGACATGAAAAAAATCGGGCATGCACAGAGGGCGTACACAGGTAGGGAAATTTATCCGATGGGTATATTATACCTAAATCGAAAACGCTTTCGGTATATTGACCAATACGCTTTAATTGGTTGATTTTTGACATTCTCGAAATTCTTAGTTTGCACTCTTTTTTCAATATGGATATGCATAGCAAAGACAATAGCAGGCTGATACAAAGCAAAAAAAATCAGCGTGCTCGCGCTTATATTTCTGCCAGGCAACAGCATCCAGCGTGGTTGTTGCTTGCATCCACGACTGGCCCCGCCGTATTAAGTTGCTTACAAGCGCTTTTTTCTGAAAATCGCGATGGCATTGAATTCGAATCGGCATTGTTGGAATTAGCCGACGTGTTGCGTGAACAACATGAAACAGGTGATCTCGAATTAAAAAGTGACCAATACACGCTGGAAGCAAAAAAAGAATTACGCAGTTGGATCAAAAAAAAGTTGATTATCGAACGCGATGGGAAAATTTTAGCGACAGATGCGCTGGAATCCGCGCTGCGTTTTGTCGATAGTCTTGAAAATCGCATTATGACGTCAACGGCTTCTCGCCTGTCTGTCGTGCAGCGGGAAATCGAAAGTCTTGAAACCAATCTTAACCCGGATCCGAAGATCCGTGCGGCGCATTTAGAGCAAAAAATCAAGTCGTTGGAGCAGGAATTAGCCAGTGCTAAAGCCGGAAATGCGCCAGTGTTAAACAAAAACGAAGCGATAGAAGCTATTCGTGAAATTTACAATCTTGCGATCAGTTTGCGTACCGATTTCCGGCGAGTGGAAGATTCGTTTCGTCAGGCGGATCAGCGTTTGCGGCAATCGATTATTAGTGAGCAGAATCATCGCGGTAAAATTGTCGATAAACTGCTGGACAGTCATGACAGTTTGCTGGAAACGGATGAAGGAAAAGTATTTCATAGCTTTCAACAGCAATTAAGCCGCACAGTCGAACTGGATAATATGAAAGACCGGTTACGCAATATCGTCAGCCACCTATGTGCAAAAGAAGCGTTGAAAGCAGATCAATTATCCGAATTGCGTTGGCTGGCCATGCGCCTGGTTGAAGAATCCGAATCCGTTATTCGTGCCCGTGCACGCAGTGAACGCGATGTAAAAAGCTTTCTTAAATCCGGCTTGGCTGCGGAGCACCATCGTGTAGGTGAATTATTGAATGATATTTTTCAACACGCGTTGGATATCGATTGGGCAAGCCAGACGGTTCGTCGCAGTGACAGTTCGCTTCCACCTGTGGCGATAGCGAATTCTGGATTACCCTTGGTTGAACGTCTTCGTTTTAAATCTTTGGATGAAGACGAAGCGCATCAATTGGATTTTGCACAACACGTTGCTGATCTGGGCGATATGGATGATGAGTTCTGGGCGGCATTTGATGAATTAGACCGTATTCGTTTAATTAGTGAGACCAAAGCGTTGCTTCGACAGCAGCGGCGTGTGATGGGAATTGCCGATATTGCCAAACAAATACCCCCCATTCATGATTTGGAATCCATTGTGTTGTGGTTGGACATGGCATTGCAAGCAGATGTGCCTATTCATAACGAAACGGAATTTGTTGATGTCCTGAACGGAGACATCCTGAACGGAGACAATGATGCGCTGGATAGTACTCGCAGTACTATTAGTAGTCGCACTGGTATAAATAGCACTATGCGTTTTAAAGTGCCTGTCGTCGAGTTGACCGCCGAGGCAGTCAAAGACATTGACATGGAGGCTTAACGGTGATGGGTATATTTGATCAGCTCACACTCTCGAATAAGGAGTCGAATAAGGAGTGGAATAAAGAGTCGAATGCGGATGAAAAACCTGACCAACCGTTGTCAGCCGAAATGGAAGCAGGAAAAAATATGCCGGTGGGCGATGTCACTAAACGCGATACAACGCGCGAAGCAACGTCTCAGCAGTACACACTAAAACAAATAAAGGAAGTGAGCCAACAACTGTTGAAATATGGCTTACTGGAATCAGCAACTAAACCCGGTCTGTATCAGGCTGCGTTGATCCATCAACAGAAACTGAATGAAATTTACGAGCCATTGGATTTGGCATTAAAAATTGATGACATCCGGGGTTTGGTTTTTTTGGTTGTAAGTAATAGTGACAACGAGAGTGAAGATGACGACCAGTGGTCGCATCCGTTGGTGAGGCGACAACGCTTAAATTTGGAACAATCCTTGTTGATCGCGATATTACGCCGCTATTTTGTGAACCACGAACTTGAGGTCGGTGTGGGTGATAACGCGGCCGTGATTCACCTTGACGACTTGTTGCCGGAACTTAATACCTATCTTGGTGAAATGGGCAGTGAAACACGCGAAGATAAACGCTTACGTAACTTGCTGGAACAATTAAAGGGGTATGGTGTGGTCACGGATGTCAATGAACATGAACAGGTGACCATTCGTCCTCTTATTGCGCACGTTGCGAATCCGGAAAATTTGAAAAATATTTTAACGATGTTTAGAGGTAAATCAGGCAATACACCCCAGGAGCAGGATTCTTGAACACGTCTCATTTGAATACGTCCGAAAAACAGGGTTTGGAAAACTTGCTTGCTGATTCTGCGTATCTTTTGACATACCTTGAACTGTATAACTGGGGGCCGTTTGGTGGTTTGCACCGCGCAGAAATAGACGCAAATGGCACGGCGATCATAGGCCAGACAGGCAGTGGAAAAACCACACTGGTGGATGCGTTTATGACGTTGATCGCGCAAAACCCGAAATATAATCTTGCGTCCACGGGCGGGCACGAAAGCGACCGGGATTTGATTTCCTATATTCGTGGTGTGACCGGGGCAGGTAACGAAAGTGGTCATAACGAACATATTTTACGGCCGGGTAAAACAGTGACCGGTATTTCTGCGCACTTTAATAATGGCAAGAATACAGTGCAAATTATCGGCATTCTGTGGGTAGATGGCAGCAGTTCGGCGACCGCAGACATGAAGCGTATTTGGATTTTTTCGCTCAGTGAACAACACGGGCTGGTCGATTTACTGGAATCACTGCAAGAGGGTGGCATGCGTGCACTCAAGCAGGTGGGCCGGGATGCGGATAACATCAAAGTTTACGATTCAAAAAAAGCCTACTTAGCCCAACTTCGCCGCTATTTTGAAGTCAGTGATAATGCGTTTACGCTGTTAAACAGGGCAGCTGGTTTGAAACAATTGAACAGTATCGATGAATTATTTCGCGAATTGGTATTGGATGATCGTTCTTCTTTTAAGCGCGCTGCTGAAGTGGCAGCGGAATTTGATGATTTGGCCAGTATTCATGCCGAGTTGGAAACCGCCCGTAAACAACAGCAGTCCCTGGCCCCGATAGCGCTTGAATACCAGCAGTATTTAAAAAATAGCGGGTCATTAGACGAAAAACAAACATTACGTTTTATTTTGCCAAAATGGTTTGCCAGTCACGCGTACCGTTTATGGCAACTGCGGGAAAATGCAACCGCGCAGCAGGTCGAACAATGCCAACAAATCGCCATTACGCTGGATAAAAAAAGTGAACTGGCACAAAAACAAAGCGAACAATATCATGAAATTTACCTCAAGCTGGGTGGCACGTCCATCGAGCAACTGCAAGAGCAGATAAAACAGCAGCGCGCTATTGTTGATACGTGTCAGGTTTATCTGGCGGATTATCGCCAATTAACGGCCAAATTTAGGATGGATGATCAACTTGACGCCGCCTCGCTTGCCAGGAATCAACAACAAGCGGAACAATTGAAGGGGGTACAGCAAAACGAGTTTAACGAGAAACAACAACTGGCTTGGGAGAGAGGGGCAAACTCGCAGCAACAACGCGCTGTGGTAAAAGAGCTGGAGGAAGAAATTCACAAAGTAAACGCGTCTCCAGATTCAAATATACCCGGTCATTTTTCCACATTCCGGGCAGCGTTAGCGCAGACGCTCGACTTGGAAGAACAGCAATTGCCCTTTGTTGCCGAACTTGTTGAAGTCAAAACGGATCAGGCTCACTGGCGTGGCGCTATTGAACGTGCCATTGGCAGCCATCGGTTACGCTTATTGGTGCCGCCCGAAAACCTGCAAGCCGCATTGCACTGGATAAATA
>CAZWBV010000166.1:0-6522 GCA_964632225.1 uncultured Gammaproteobacteria bacterium
GGCATCAATATAGGCCCCCATATAACCACTGACTGCACCTTCGCCTGCAACATGTATACTTTCACCCGGTAGCGTTGGGGCCTCATCAGCTAAAGCCAATAATTCTGCATAGACTTGTTGTGCCTGATTCTGGTCGCTCAGCTCTGCAACGATTAACGTCGCGGTCCCTTCGCGAGAAACCAGGCTTCCGAGATATAGCGGAAAATCCATCACCGCATTTCGAACTTTGTCTGCTTGCACCTGGGTTTTTGGCGGCGACTCAAAAAACTTCGCCACCAACATACCGTCATCAGTACCGATAATATCGTTTTCTGTTGCCAGGCTCGTCACACGGTCCGAATCAACGCTACTTATCTTTTCTACGCGTTGAGTTAGCCAATCTACCAGTGATAGCGTATGTGGATTAAACACGCCAGTTTGCCCTTCGTTAACCACGGCAATGACCATTGGATCCTGGAGACCAAATATCTCCTTTACCTTGTCTCGATAAATAAGAGAAGGATGATCTGCCGGCATAAAGGCATCTGATCGTGTGTCTTTTACCAACGTAGGTATAAATGATGCCGCTACGATAATTGCCACAATACCGGCAAGCAGTATAGTTTTCGGGTACGCGGTTACGATGCTGAAGAATCGCGCCGCGCGCATTTGTTTGTCTATATTCATTGTTCTCCCTCCTTAATAAGTGTATATACACCTATATTGTTAAAAAATGATGCTATACGTCACCAACAATACAGGCACGAAGAAAGTCGGTATAAACCAGGGTGCCTGCAAAACCTACCTCGTCAGTCGCATTGTTCACAGGTATTTTCATTTTCATGATGACCTCCTTCTCTGTTGTATGATGAGTAAAATTAGTGTATATACACATTTATATTTAAATATATTACAACCGTGCATGGCTCGTTGCCACAATCTGCAAATCGCTGATTAATTGCCGGGTATTTGACTTACCCATAAAATTGACCATTTCATTTTGCGCTTTTTGCCAATAAGGCATTGCGGTTTTTTGTGCTTTTTTCCCTTCACTGGTTAATTTAATACGTCTTGAACGCCGGTCCTGCAAACCCGGCAGGATGTTTAAATAGCCTTCTTTCACCAGCGGTTTTAAGTTCCGAGTCAATGTGGTCCTATCCATGACCAAAAAATCAGCCAAATCAGTAACTGTTAATTCACCTAGCCTGCTTAATACCGTCAAAATGGTAAATTGTGTACCACGTAATCCCGAAGGCGCCATCATTTGATCATAATGCTGCGACACCGCCCGCATGGCTTTACGCAAATTGAAATTGACACAACTCGGACAATCCGACAAATCTATTTTGGTATTTCCTGTATTCACATACATGTATATACACGTATATTTTTCTTTAGTCAAGGCTGTAAGTTAATTTTTTACGGCAAATATCTTTCTTCGACTAACGGGTGTCATGGACGCAAAAGATAATCCCACTCAAAAATAACGCGGACCCGCACTAAACGACACAGCCTTTACTGCGGCAGCTTTATTAAATCTGTCTCGACAGTCTATTACCGTCGAACTATCTGAGACTAAGTTTACTTTTTTCTTTGGTCGATTCAACCAGTTAAATAATGCCCCCAGTTCTAACCGCTCGGACCGGGTCGCTGCCGGATCCATTTCAACCACTCCCAAACCTTCTCCAACCGCCTGAATATATTTATCTGAATCTGACAAAACGGCCACAAAGGGTATCTTTAGCGAATTCAAAAATTTTTCAAGGGGTTTATATACTGGCACGCCATTTCGTACGCGATTAGCAATGACAGCAACCCGCGTCTTACTGGCGCGTACTTTACCGACCAAATACAAATCCTTGATAAAATCAGCCGTTGCATGAATATCTATCGCAGAAGGCGCAACCGGGATGACAATACAATCAGCAGACCTAACCATTTCCTGCAACACTAAACTTTCAACACCGGCTGGCGCATCGATAATTAGGTAATCTGTTTTGGTGGGTATCCTCATCTGCCAGCAACGCAACAGACCGCCCTTTTGTTTTGCCGCATTTGCACCATGGATAAGTTTTTGCAAACGTGTTCTCAACTTTAACCACTGTAGACTGGAGCCTTGCGAATCATAATCCATCAATGCGGTCACATAATCGTTATACGCGTAATAACTCGCCAAATTAGTGGCAACGGTCGTCTTACCACTACCCCCTTTTGAATTCACAATCAAAATTGTTTGCATATGATTTTCCAGATATTCTTAGGTCAAATTCCCAGGTCAAATTTTCAGATCAAATTTTCAAATCGAAAGCATAGCCAACGAAAATACTAAGATAGAACAAACACCGCACCTAACCTAATGCGTAAAATCTCACACCATTAAACCTGTTAAGCCTCTCAACATAAGCAGGCGCTCAATGTACCGTATTCGAACACGAGGAGAATGTGAACTACACCCCAAAAATAAACGTTACCTTTCAATTGCCAATTAAATTGTGCGTAGAATGACCGCAACGCAATGCAAAAACAACGGCAGGCAGCATTAATGAGTATTTTATAGACAAAAATCGGGGTAAACTGCTATCCAATCTTTGTGGACTTTAGCATATAAAAAAATTTTCAATAGATGGATTGAAAATGATAAAAACAAAAGAAGAACGGGGTCAACTCTGGATCTGGATTCAGCGCTTTATTTAATGTATAGAACGAATAAAACAAACACGTCTGTTCGGCCGTCTGTCCGACCAGTGTCGTATGTTTTTATTTCCGGCCCCTGAAATTCAGTATATTAAAACGAATAAAGTAAAAGTGGAGCAACAAAAATAACACCATTGACCCTATAACACCCATCGACATCGACCCACCCCCACCTGTAACAACCGCAGTATTATTCGGAGTACTCTTGTTAGTTTCACCTAACCATATAAATCCATCACTGAGTGATTTTTTACTCGACTTGCGACTTTCTGACCCTTCTGGCCCCGCAGGGCAAACATCACCTAAACAAAAGCCGAAATCCAGCATGTGTTGCGCTCCCTGGATAATGTTGAGCGACACTTTTTCACTGCATTGAATTTCAATTAAACCAGGCGAGTCAGTTAAGTCTGAAGGAACGACAACATTGCCAAGTTGCTCACACAAATTCGTCGCTTGCTGCAGTGGCACCAGGCTATCGTCGCTACCTTGTATAATTGTCAGATCCAAATCAGTACTTTGTAACCGGTGAATAAAAGAACCTTCCACTATAAAATCCGCCAAATCCTGCTTTATGCAGGCGAGTAAATTTTCTGGTGGGTTTGCCAAATCTATTTGCAGGATGTCTATGCCGGTTAAAATGGCACAACGCGTCAGGTAGCGCGGCGCACTATTAACGTCGACGACACTGAGATTAATCACCCCACCAGGGATCGCACCTATTAATAAGTCGCTTGTGAGGTTACTATTATCAATATTTGACAGGTCCAGTAAGCTCAGGTTAATTTCGTTAGCGCCGTTTGCACCGAAAAGACGGGTAAACGCGCGCAAACCAGTAGACGCATGATCGGCATACAAACCGGACTGAGCACCTTGTAAAAAATCCAGCGTATCGACCGGGGGATACATAGCCAGTACTTTATCGACAGCTTGTGGATTATCCAGCGCTAGCCAGATTGCCAAATGTGCGCCAGCAGATTGTCCAAAAAGTGAAACGGGCTGATTGTTTGCACCGCCATTGATGACCCCAAAAGAACTGCCATAGGTTTGCACCCAAGTAAATGCATCATTGACATCGCTGATAATATCGCGCCAACCTGCATTATTGCATTCAACATTACCGTCGCGGTCACCCGCTAATCGGTAAAAAGGCGCAAACACGACAAACCCCTGGTCAACCAACATCGGCACTGTTGCCTCTAAACCGAGAAACGCAAACCCTCGACCGGACCACGTGCCGCCGTGCAGCGCAATAATTGCGCGTTGATTTTCTGTATTAATTGCCGATTTATAGATACGCATTTCAAGTTCACACACCCCGTTGCCTCTCCCGGTATCGGTGATAGTTTTATAATTTACCAGTTTCATAAAAGGCTGCTGAAGTGAATCTTTCGGCAAAATACCAATGTCCAAACGTGTTGTCAGTACCGTTGTCCAGGCCTGGCTTTTTGCGTTGGGTATGGGATCGGATACTTGCGTCTGCGCTGACCATGCCGCCGCATTTCCCAACAGTTGTTTTGATTCTGGACTTATATGGGTTGCACAATATGCTTCAGCATCCTCCGGCTTAAAGGCAATTTCCTGTAAACAGTTGAGATCCGTAAAATAGCGTGCTGGGCCTGAACCAGGCTCTGCGGTGGGTGGTGTCGCGGGAGCAGTGGATGCGACTTCACAGACACCATTATTATTTGTCGTATACAAGGGCACCGTATCCAGGGGCAACTCCAAATAATTTTTAACTGCATCACACGCCAATAATGAACCGAGCTCCGCTAATGCCTGTTTTCTTTCTTCACCGTCTAATGCCAATAAGATGTAGATCACTTGGCCCGGTGTTTTATCTAAAACATTAAATATAATATCCGGTAAACCCAATTCGTTGATCAGTAAATCTGTAAATTCCGGATCATTAATCTCGGTAGGTAACTCAAAAATAGTTTGACTATTAAACACACTGGTGATGCTTGGGTCAGGCACTCCATTGACATCTAAGCCGTTAAGTCGGTTATTTGTTTCCCGAATGAGGTCCATGATTGCGCTGCCCCCTTGCTGGGTGAAATTTTCTATTAACGTACTTTCGGTGGCTTCTATCAACAATCCCGTCAGATTAATTCCGCCAAAATCACCATCGATATCAGTGCCGCTGAAGCTTAAACCCCCACTGATTTGGGCTTGCTTATCAACCACCAGCCATTGATTAACTGCATCGTAAGACGGAACAAGATTTACATTTATTGTCAAGTTAAGGTCAAAATTTGTCTTTGCTAATAATATACCGCTATCACTACCATATTCCCGGCACTTTCCAGACAACTTTGTGCCGTAGCTAACCCGGGTATTGGCAGACAACGTTATACTGCCAATTAAATTGGCGTTAATGACGATATCTTTAATGCCATTTAAATTCAGATTAAACGTGGAACCACCGGCTAAACGCAAATCCGCTACGGCGGGATCAACAGTGACTGCGGCTGCACAGCCACCACTGGTGATTTTCGGTGTGGCAAACTGATTTAAAAGTTGATTGTCCTGTAGCTGTATCCCGGATTTATCTAATTCGTCTTGCAACAGTTGGCGCATGTAGGCAGTAAACGGGTCACTGTTTTCTTGATCGAAATTACCCGTTAAATCAGATATTGGAATCGAGACTTGATTTGGAATTGCGACACAGGTTGCTGAATAAAACAAAAGCAACGCAAGAGTCAATTTAACTAATAGAGATGAAGAGGTAAAACTAAAGGGCAACGTGATAGCAAACATTCTGAAATCCTTTCAAAATAAAACTCTACCGGAACACTATTTAAAATACTATTTAATACACCTATCGGAGTATACACGCATGAGGCACAAAGATCACATAAGATAGGCAGGCTGGCTTATACCGAGCAAGCTTATTTTAGGGCCAAAACAGCCAAATTAGTGCTAAATATTTAGATTTTATTAGGGTATTATTATATTATATCAACATGATACCATGATACTTAGAGTTGGTGTGATCCGAATGTAACGGATGTATTTCTGCTACACCAAAAATATGAAGCTTGGCTTAATTTACGGGGGTACAAATAATCATTGCACATCAGATTTTTGTAAAAATAGGGTATAAACCACTACCTATCATCGGTAGACTCTGGAAACAAGGAAAAAAGCTTGTCGCACAAGCACCACAAGCTAACCCATGACTGGACCAGAGGTTTTGTTAATGAAAAACTTACCACTCTTTATTTTGTCCGCCCTTTTACTGTCTGGGTGTTTGTCACTTGGCAACACGCCCCCCGTCGACTTCCTTGTCGGCTCACCTCAAAAACATGGTTTCGTTGTTTTCGAAGGCGAGACCTCGTTGCGTGGCGTTGAAATCCAGGCGGTCGCGCTGGAAAATACCCAATACCCTGAAAACATTATTTATGGGATGTCGCGGATGAAAACGACCTGGTTCTCTAATCTTGAACCTGGAAATTACCGGATAAAACAAATTAGACTTGTTGGCGAAAAGGGCGAATTTACCAAAGATATTTCGGACAATGAAATAGCTGATGACCCAAAGCTGACTTTTTCAATCAAAGCAGGTGAATTATTTTATTTAGGTCTGGTAGAAATTCAAATGTCTGAACTCGTTGCAATACTCGATAAATCCGGACGGACCATCAATTACACATCACGCTACATCCGCTCCAACATTATCGATAACCACGATGAATTTCGAGCATGGGAAGCACTTTATGAAAAATATTCCACAACACCCTGGGAACCGCTAATTCTGAAAAAACTGGATGAACAGAAAATAAAATATCCCGAGGCTAATTAGTGTCCGTCCACAAACGAGGATATTTCTTCAAGATCAAGGCGCACAGA
>CAZWBV010000167.1:0-5569 GCA_964632225.1 uncultured Gammaproteobacteria bacterium
AGCGCATATAGAACCAGCGATAAGATTGGTACAGCATGCGCTCTGGTTATGGGTATTAGTACTGTGTTTCACTACAGGTGGTTACTATTTTGTTTAATCAGGGAAAAACACCTGGCCACGGTGGCCGCATTCGAGTTGCTGCGCAAACCTATAAAATACCTTTATCAAGGTGGCTGGATTTGTCAACGGGTATTAATCCAAATGGATGGCCAGTTCCTGAACTCAAGCCAGAGGTCTGGCGAAGCTTGCCAGAACCCAACGATGGCTTGATCAACATTGCAAGCAATTACTATGGTTGTAATTCGATTCTGCCTGTCGCGGGATCACAAGCCGCGATTCAAGCTTTACCGCAACTACGTTCAATTAGCCGGGTAGGGATAGTCTGGCCTGGCTATGCGGAGCATGCGCGTTGCTGGAAAATTACCGGCGATGCAGTGAAATTAATTCCCCCCAATGAAGTAGACGAGTCGTTAGCGTCTATCGACGTACTTATCATCATTAACCCTAACAATCCGACCGGTCATTATTTTGATCCGAAAACATTATTGCAATGGCATCGTTATCTTGTCGCACGCGGCGGTTGGGTCATCGTTGATGAAGCCTTTATTGATGCCACGCCGCAATTAAGTCTTGCCCAATATTGCCCACGACCGGGGTTGATTGTTTTACGTTCCGTCGGAAGTTTTTTTGGGTTAGCGGGTTTACGCATGGGTTTTGTATTGGCTGAGAAGGAAGTATTGCAATTGATGAATGCCTATTTGGGGCCTTGGTCAGTATCAAACCCGGCTCGCTGGGTGGCGAAGCATGCTTTGGCTGATTATAATTGGCAATCCGAAACCTGTTCGTCATTAGAGGGTGCGACAGTGCGTTTAGAAGAATTGCTGACAGAATATAATCTGGCCCCTTCTGGTGGAACGCATTTATTTCAGTGGGTGAAAACAGCCAATGCAAAATTCATTCATATTGCACTTGCGAAGCGTGCTATACTGACCCGCTTTTTCAACGCACCGCTCAGTTTACGATTTGGATTACCGGGGAATGAACAACAGTGGAACAGACTGGAATCTGCACTTCATAAAATCAGTTTACATGAAAAGGCGGCTTCATTTTAAAGTTAGAACTAATAACCTAACAAATAATTTTGCAGGTTTTTGCCTTTTGTTAAGGAAATTGTTAAGGAAATTGCTAAGGAAAGTTTTATTTGGTGTTAGCGTTTTCACTCTCGCCAACAGTGTTTGCTACGCCGATATTAGCGTCACAGATGATGCTGGTAAAACTGTATCAATAAATAAATCCGCTCAGCGGATCGTCAGCCTGGCCCCCCACGTGACTGAATTATTGTTTGCTGCGGGTGCAGGGGGGTATATTGTCGGTGTCGTCAATTACAGTGATTACCCTGCCGCCGCAATAAAAATTAAAAACATCGGTAGTCATACTAATTTTGATATAGAAGCCATACTTGCGCTTAAACCAGACTTGGTTGTTGCCTGGAAAAGTGGCAATTCGGCTGAGAGCTTGAATAAGTTACGTTCCCTGGGGCTAACAGTATTTATTTCTGAGCCAAGAAAATTTAAAGATATCGCCACTAATATTGAACGGCTTGGGATATTATCAAAAACGCAAGCCATCGCACAGCGTGCAAGTAACGAATTTAACAAGACATACCTGGAATTAAAAGAAAGGTATGCCGGTGTCAGGAAAGTACGCCTATTCTACCAAATTTGGAATCAACCCGTGATGACGATCAATGGGGAACATCTTATCAGTGATGTTATCAGGTTGTGCGGTGGGCAGAATGTGTTTGCGGCTTCGCCAGCGCTGGCACCCAAGCTGGATATTGAAGCCGTGATCGCGGCAGATCCTGAGGTGATCATCGCCAATGGGATTGGCGATAAGCGTCCCGACTGGCTTGATCGATGGAATAAATGGTCATATCTGAAAGCCGTGAAAAATAATAATCTGTATTTTATACACGCTGATTTAATGAGTCGTCATACACCGCGAATATTATTGGGTGCCAAACGTTTGTGTGAAATTTTGGACGAAGTGAGGCGTTAGCAGTAGATTCAACTGATTTATTTAGAATTTATAACTCGATTCCTTTTTGTGCCCGAATGCCTGCTTTAAACGCATGCTTGATCACTTGCATGTCAGTGACAGTATCGGCAATATCAATGAGTTGTGGTTTCGCGCCGCGACCTGTGACAATAACATGCTGCATTTCGGGTTTTCCTTGCAGAGTGCTAATAATGTTGTCGATGGAAAGATAATTGTATTTAAGAACAATATTCAGTTCGTCTAATAAAACCAGATTGATGTCTTCATTTATTAAAAAAGTCGATGCCGTGTTCCATGCGGCTTGCGCTTTGAGTATATCCTGTTCACGATCCTGCGTTTCCCAGGTAAAGCCTGCACCCATAACGTGATATTCAACATCAGGCAGTTTTTCGAAAAAGGCCTGCTCGCCGGTGACATGATTACCCTTAATGAATTGCACGATAGCGACGCGCATCCCGTGCCCCAACGCTCTTGCCACCATACCAAATGCCGCACTGCTCTTGCCTTTGCCATTGCCAGTATGTACCAGTATTAATCCTTTATCCTGAGTTGCTTTAGCAATGTTTCCATCGACTATTTCTTTTTTTCGCAGCATACGTTTGTTATGGCGTGAATTAACGTCATCTTTTGATTCTAGCTTACTGGCCATTTTTATCGCCTCATTGAGGAGTTTTGTTTCTATCGTGATTCCAAAGTATATCTGATTTGCCGGCGATCTTGTTTAAATAGCGCGCAATGACAAACAATAAATCTGAGAGTCGATTTAGGTAGGCTATACTGGCATCATTTACAGCTTCCGTGCTTTGCAATGTTACCGTTTTTCGTTCAGCGCGACGGCATACGCAGCGTGCAATATGACAGACAGCCGCAGAGCGTGTACCGCCCGGCAATATAAATTCCTTTAGAGGTTGTAACTCGGCGTTTAATACATCCAAAAATACTTCCAATTCAGAAACGCGGTCGTTGGTGGTGACAACATGGCCGGGTATGGATAGTTCACCACCGAGGTCAAAAAGATGGTGCTGAATATCGATTAATTTGTCATTAATATTCTCTGGTAGGTTATACGTTAGCAACAGACCAATCGCGCTATTGAGTTCATCCACATCGCCATAGGCTTCGACACGCTCATTGTCTTTACTCACTCTTGTGCCGTCACCCAGGCCGGTAGTACCTTTGTCACCGGTACGAGTGTATATTTTTGATAAGCGGTGTCCCATTTGTTAACCCTCTTGTAATTTGTAAATGACCGGCAATTGCAACTCAGGGGATGTGTAATTAAATCCGCTATTGATCTGCGGAATAGATTTAATGTTGGCCAACGATTTTGAGGCCGCTCGATCCAATATGGCATACCCCGAACTTTGTGCGATGTAGATATTTTCAATAATGCCATTTTGCTTTAGTTGAAAACCCAAAAGCACTTTCCCTTGCCAACCTTTGTTTACTGCTATTCTTGGGTAATCGAAATGTTTGGATAATTTTTCTTGTAGATATTGTAATGCTTTGGTTTTGTTGTCCTTGAGTGGTGGCGTCGCGTTGGGTAAAGGTGCAGTGATTTTCTTAGCGATTGGTTTATCAATTATTAGTTCATCAACGATTGGTTTATCTATAGAGGCTACCGTGAATGCAGCCAAAGGAAGTGTTGATGTTGTCATGATTTTTAATAGCGGAGCGGGGGTGGTTTTGTTTGTTGGCTGATTATTGGAAAAGTTATTTACAGGTGATTCTTGTTTGTTTGATTTGTTTTTTTGTAGGTTTTTTGAAGTACTTTGTGTTGTATCGACTGAACTAACAAGACGGACATTCATTGTGCTGCCTGGTTTAATAAAAAAATTGATTTTGTCTTGAACCAGGCTAATTACAATAACATGCGCCGTTATTGAAATTAGCAGGAACGCCCGGATTTTGTTAATAATCATAATTGACTAATTTTAATTTTGATAACGTATTGCAATAAACACAGACCGATCAGCCGTATTATATCCGGAGACTAATTCATATTGTTTGTTAGAAACATTATCGATTCGGCCTTGTAAAGTGAATTTTTTGTTTAGCGGATAATTTGTACTTAAATTGAGGATGCCATAGCCGGGAAGTATCGTGTTTCGGTCAGGTCGGTTAGAACTAAGTAGAATTTCAGCATTAATATTGCCGGTTTCTTTAATACTACGAGATACGCTAAGAGCCAATTTTTGATCTGCACGCCGAAGCAGGGAGGTATTGGTTTTTTTATCTTTGGCATCCTGCAGTGTAAAATTAGACTGAACTAACCATAAATCATGATTATATGTATAAGCAATTTCTAATCCGCGTATATTTGCTTCATCAATGTTAATGACTTGAGAGTTCGTGCCTTGGAAGTCGATTAAATTGTCAATAGCCGTATCGTAAATGCTGACGTTGAGGCTTTGTGTATTACTGAAGGTATGGTTTGCGCCGATCTCTATACTTTCAGATGTTTCAGGCACTAGGGCGAGGTTGCCGGCGAAAAATCCGAAAAAATCAGGGAACGCAGGATCGATTGAACCAGGAGAGAATAATTCATTAAAGGTCGGTGCTTTGAATGCCGTGCCATAGGAGGCACGTACTTTTACTCGGCCTATTTTCATTCCCCAAGCAAATTGACCGGTTGTTTTATTACCGAATTCACTGTGGTCGTCATATCGAATGCCGAGTTGAAAGTCGTTTTTGCCGAACTCTGTTTGCCAATTTGTGTAGAGAGCACTATTGTCTATTTTATTATCAAAAATTAACGTGTTGAGGGTATTGTCAAAACTGTCTGCCTGGTCTTCATAATAGTTGAAGCCTGCAGTGACAAGATGGTTAGTAGCCACTACCAGACTGTTTTGCCAATCAATTGCTTTTCGTTCGGTCGTTATATTTGACGAGAAACTGCCTCCCGTGGATTGAGATTCATCTGCAGCATAATTAAGGCTGAATGTCTGGGTCCAAGTGAGACTATTAACGTAGTTGGCAGATAAATTTATCGTTTTGTTTGTGTCATCCGTTACAGCATCAAATAGAAGCCCGTTATCAAACTGGGATTCACTGTTGTTATACCAGGTGTTGAGATTTAACGTGAGTTTATCTGATGTCGGTATTTTTAATCCAAAGGTGAAGCTTTTGGCTGTAAAGTTATCTTTGTCCGGATTGAAAAAAAAGACAGATGGGTTTGTTGATGAAAATCCATCAATATCCTTGGTATTTATATTGAGATTGTACTTTAATTTATCACCGCCGCCGAAGCCAACATTCATTTTTTTTGTGCCAAAACTACCGACTTCTTCTCTGGCCGTTGCTCCACTGGATTTACGGGTGAAAATTTGAATAACACCGCCAATTGCATCTGAGCCATATAAACTCGCTCTTGGTCCACGTACGATTTCAATGCGTTCAATTTGTGATATATCGAGGGCATGAAATGCAAACGTGCCCAGTGTTGCTGACGCTGCTCTGACGCCATCGATTAAAACAAGTGTATGGTCTGAATTGCTACCTCGCATAAACA
>CAZWBV010000167.1:5579-6516 GCA_964632225.1 uncultured Gammaproteobacteria bacterium
TGGTTGAGTTGCCAGGGCCTCCGTTGCGCGCAACATCGATACCGGCGACTGTACGCAATAACCCGAAGACGTCTTGGGACTGGCTACGTTCAATATCTCCTCGTGTTATCACGGTCACTGATGTGAGTGTTTCATCTGCTGTTTGTGCGGTTCTTGTTGCAGTAACGACAATAGGATTTAGTTTATTTTCATCTTGTTTTTCTTCCGCAAATAGAAGGGGTGAAAACCAAAGACAAAAAATGACACAAAGCAGTGTAAATAGTACGCGAAACGAATGGCGTATTGAAAACATCTTACATCTCCTTAAATTATGCGCAGCCCCCGCGCAATAAACATCATTATTTGTAGTCATTGTGTTAAGGAGGAGAAGAGAATTACAGAAGGAATAGTCAAAGTAATCCCTGCCCGAATCGCCCGCCGCAACACGTATCAAGTATTACTTCAGGTCGGTCTCCGGGCTTACGAGCAATTTCGCCGACGCCTTCCCATACATTAAGTACAGTGGCATGTGCCGGTTAGAAACTCGATCACCGTTGCGGGGGCAGCGCCAGATTTACTCATTAGTGAGGTCACTGGCTTCCCGTTTCAGTCTTCAGATCAGTTTGTGCGATCTTCAGAGCACCTGAAAGTGGACTGCAATTTAGGCGTAAATTAAGTCTTAGTCAAGTGTTGGTGAATACTATTATTATAATTTTCCCCTGTATTGTATTTTTTGTTAAAAAATCAATATATTAAAAATTTTTTGCAGATTATTTCACCGACTGATTGTGTATGCTTTTATACCGTCTCCCAAATTTTGTATAGTAGATGTTTGGCCAGTAATTTTATTGGAATCTCCTGGATCAACAACACATGTTATTTTTATGGTTGTATCAATTCCCCAAGTTGTAGATTTATCTAGACGGCGGTCTGTATAACTCTCGAATGTTGCTAGGTC
>CAZWBV010000168.1:0-6482 GCA_964632225.1 uncultured Gammaproteobacteria bacterium
TGTTACCTGAACCATCCGCATACAGCCCACCGTCCCATTGTCCCGGACCATCAACGTCGGTATTGCCCGGGTTAAAATTAAAACCGCCATTGTAATAACCGTCCGTCATGACGATGGAAAAATTTTGTTGACAGGCACCGCCATCTGCAAGAGATAAGCGCGGATCAGGAAAGTTTTCTGAACTTCCGTCTTTGATCCAGTCAGCGTTATTGCCAAACAGGTATTCGCCTGCGCGGTACATGGCGTTTTGCAGTGGGGTGCCACCTGAAGAGTTGATCTCGTATAATTTGTCCAGAAGCGCACGTTTATTACCGGTTGCCGCGTCTACATTCATTGATCGAACGGGCATGTGAACATCGTTGTTTCTGTTCAGTGTCATGATCCCCATTCTCGAATCTGCGGCATCGATGATGACACTGCCAAATGCGGCTTTGGCGACATACTCGCGTTTACGATAATAGCTGTACCAGTTGGCGTAATTTGTTTGATTTGCCGCCGACAGGTCTGCAGCAGCGACACAAGTGGTCGGGCCTTCTGACCGGCACTCCGCTACAGTATTAATGTCATCATGGTCAACCGTAATAACCGGGCATTCTCCTAGCTGGAATTCGCCGTCGTTATTGGCGTCGTTCCAGACCATATAATAATGGCTGGTCAGATTGTTGGTGCCGGTATTAAACGGTTCAGTGCGTGCGTTAGCTAATGCTTGATCGGTATACGCTGCACCATTGGTGTCAAACCCAGACCAAGGTATGTAGACGTTATTTGGATTGTAGGCCAGCGTATTGTATCCCGCACACAGGCGCATCGCTTCGGCGTGATCATTAGGTGAAAAGTCAAGATTTCCGCTATTGCTGGTCCCGCCATGTGAGCCACTGGCAAGGGCAGATTGGGACAATAATACTTCCCAGTCCATACTGCCGGAATCATCAATGGTCATGAAAATATTCGATTCCACTGTTTGTCCCAGAAATAATGGGCGCTCGCTTAAATTCATCGGGGCTGCTAAAACCAGGTTCCATTGCATCAGAGAGCCCAGAAACAGGATCAACAAAGGTATGTTGAATGAATGTGTGTTTGCGTACTTCATAACGTAAACCTCTTCTTGAGTTGGTTTTGCTTTCATCTGTTTATTCATATCCAGTTATTCATAGCGTACTTGTCTTAATAGCGATATACACTCTGTACAATTTTTTGTGTATTGGGGTTGACACCGGTACCCCATGCCGATATTTGATAGAAGCATTTGTCGCCATCGTCACAGTTGCTCCAGTTCATAATTGCAATGACATAATTGGGTTGCGACGACAACGTCCCCGCAGGTAATGATAGTGTTCCGCCACCCAATGTACTTCCGCCATACGGGGTGCCGGTTGTTGCGGTCCAGAAAGTGGCGGGTGAATTTCGTAGCGTATTATCAGCATAAGGAAACTGGGGAAATGCGCCTTTACCGGGTGTACACGAGGTTGCGACAGCGATGTGTCCAGAGGTTGCTGAATTGCGTATACACGCTTCTGCATATTTCAGGGCCGCTTCGGCGGCTTGGAATGCCAGGTTTTGGTCACTGAAGTTTCGCGAAATCAATTCTTGCATGATGACACCGCGACTCGCGCTAAAACCGAGTAGCGTAAGCAGGATAAGGAAAATAAGGCTCGTGATCAACGCGGCCCCTTTTTGCTGCCGACGAACGCCAGCCAGTATCTGAAAATTAATTCTGTTGTTTGGTCTGACTTTGCATTGTGCAACATAATTATTCATTGTTTATGATCCATCCGATTTTACGCGCAAGGCGGTTTACCGCTTATAACGGCGATGAGCGCGCATCGGTTACGTAATTTTATTGAGGTATTATAGACGCGTCTTATTCTACCGTCGCTGGGTGGGGTAATTGTCGTGCCAAGCAGATTGTACGTATTGGTATCGCGTTCCTGGTTAACCTCGCGCGCCGACGCAACCAGTATGGCGACCTGCACTGTGATGACATTGCCCAATACCGTTATGTTGTCGAAGTCGACAAAACTGTCAGCCGCACCATTGTCGGTTGTGTCTTCGCCATAACGTACCTGCAAATTTTCAATCCCTTCTGCTACCTCAACACCGTTACAAAAAATCGCCGGTTGTCCTGACGCACCATTTGCTATCGTTATCGTGTTTATTGCGATCGCCGTTGGCACGCCAGGCCCTGTTGCCGATGCGACGGTTGTGCTCTGCATCAGAGGGTCAGCGATACCCCCTGCCGGTGCACCACCGACACAATCGGTGGTCGTTGTATAATAGGCAAGCGTCAGGCTGTCATTGGCACCGCCGCCTTCACTGCCAGTCAGTGGCAATAGCGCGCCAAATGCTTTGTTTTCGTAATCTAATTTGGAGCCATCTCCGTAGTCTGCTGGGTTTGGATAATAACCCGTCTGACGCAATTGTTGTGAAATGAAACTCATTGCATATTGTCCGTTTTCCTGTAAACGTCCCGTTGCTTCCAGAACGCTGTAGGTCAGCCGGTTGGCACTAAATATTTTGGCCACACCCAATAAAATGATGAGACCAATCACCAGCGCAACCATGAGTTCGACCAACGTAAAGCCGCGCTGGTCTTTGTGTCCCGTGAATCGAGCGTTATCTGAGGAAGTTGATATTTTCATGGGGCGACTACCTGCAATGAGACACATTTAAGGTCACTGCTATCTGTCGGATCACAGCCTAACCCTGTCGCGCCGCTCCGGTCCGCGTCCCACCTGACTGTGACAGTAAATAGTGTGGATACCAAACTCGGATTGGGAGAGGGTATGGCAAGTGGAATACCCACAACGGTGCCGCCGCCGCCAGGTAACATGTTGGTATTGGCTGTGTTCCATTCCCAGGCGTCGAATACCGCTAATTGTGCTGCCGTGCATGTCGCTGCATCGCAAAATGTAGCGGGAGAGGGGGGTGCTGGCGGTATTGCACTGTAATTTCCGGCGGTAACGCCCGCTGTATTGACAATAATTCGATTAACCATGTCTTTTGCTTGTTGTACTGCGGTAGCCCTGTAGGTGGCATCGGTCGCATTACGCAATGTAGATGCTTGTAGCCCGGCCAAACCAAGTAGACCAATTGATATCACCAGCAGGGCAATCAGGTTTTCTATCATGGAGACGCCGTGCGATTGATTTATGCTGTTGAAGCGTTTGGTCATTTATTTATTGCTCCGTTATACAGTTGGGCATGTGCCGTACGTTGTGGTCGTTGGGCGACCGGAGGTAATGACGGTGATTGTCCTGCCTGCTTGCGGGCCAGTGCGGTCATCACAAAAATTAAATCTGGCTGTTGTGCCGGCGGGCGTTAAAAAACCGTTGCCACCGTATGTGAAACAAGTGCCAACGCCAGTATTGCCAACATTAATGAGGCTGTGTAATGCTTCAGTGGCCTTAATAACAAGGTCACCTGCATCGACGGTACAATCAGCGTTTACATCATTAAATACGATCCATCCCTGGTTCCAGGTGCCGCCAGTACAACTTGTCAGGTCGCTGCTGACACAGATACTGGTGGAGCTGGATTTCATGGCTTCACTTCGAGTTATGGTAAGTGCGTGTACGAGATCATTAACGGACGATGTTAAGCGGTTACTTTTCATCATATTTGAAAGTTGTGGCAGCGCGACAGAAGCCAGTACTAATGCCACTGCCATTGTGACTAATGCTTCAATTAATGTGAATCCGCGTTGTTTTTTCATTTACATTGCCTTGTCACTAATTCTGACCAAACCCATTTAGTTTTTAGTCTAGTAAGACTAACTTTAGTCTAGTAAGACTAACAAGAGTATAATAAGTGTGTTCAAAACACATCCCTGTGATGAACACCCACCCCCCGAGACGACGCCCTCGTTTTGTCTTTACATAATATTATATTAATGAAAACAAGGCCGTTTTAAAGCGGTAATTGTGCCGTTTGTCTGTGATTACTGACCGCTAGTCGGTATTTACGCGAGGTCCGGTCGCCGTGGTGAGAGGAGTGTGAATTGCGTCACACTGCAAAATTTTATCAAAAAGATAAATCTCAAACGCATTGGGTATTTTACGATACTTCTCGTGCGGTATTTTTCATATCGCCTTTGGTTTTGACATCGCATTTTTTGCTGCAATAATCAGGCCGAGTCCGATAAACGCGCCAGGTGGTAGCAACGCGAGCAGATAGCCCTGGTAATCGCTAATAATTGTCATTGTTATCCATTTATATCCTTCGCCAAACATAAGGTCTATTTGCGAAAGCAATGTGCCTTGTCCAAGCAGTTCCCGGAGGCTACCCAGTATGACCAGTACAAAAGTGAAGCCCAGGCCCATAGATAAACCATCGGCGAGGGAAGGCAGCGGTCGGTTTTTTGATGCAAAGGTTTCGGCACGCGCAATAATGGCGCAGTTGGTGACGATGAGCGGGATAAAAATACCCAGTATCTTATATAAGTCGTAGAAGTAAGCCTGCATAAGCAATTCCGTTGCGGTAACAAAAGACGCGATGACCAATACAAATACCGGGATACGGATTTCATCTGTAATAACATGCCGCATAAGCGAAATAGTTAAATTCGAACTCATTAGTACGAACAGTGTGGCCAAGCCCAACGCAAATCCGTTTATGGCCGTATTTGTTACTGCAAGTAGCGGACACAATCCCAATAGCTGTACCGTTGCCGGATTATTGTGCCATAACCCATTTGATATTACTTTTTGTTTCATGAGTTGTTTCATGAGTTGCTTCATGAGATTTTTCTATTGACCCTTTTTTGTAGAAAATGAGTGAGCGGAAAATAAGTGTTCTTTATTGTCGTTAAAATAAAGTAATGCATTGTGTATTGCCTTGACCACGGCGCGGGGTGTGATGGTTGCACCCGTAAATTGATCAAACACGCCGCCATCTTTTTTTACCCGCCAGTTTTTATTATCGGGACTGCTTAAGGTTTTTCCGCTAAATGCAGTTATCCAGTCTGACTTGATTTCATCAATCGCGTCGCCAAGCCCTGGTGTTTCACGGTGCGAGATAATACGTGCGCCCGCCAGTGACCCGTTTTCGTATATGCCAACTAAAATTTTTATTTTTCCATTGTAACCGTCAAGTGCGTACGTGGAAAATAGAGCCGCCACAGGTTTGCCAGCATAGCGAGCACGATAGACAGTGATTGGCTGTGGTGTTTTTAGCAACAAACTGTCGCTAATTAATATTGTGTCCGTGTATAAATCATTGTCGTGCTCCTCAGGTTTAATGAGTTCATGTAATTTTTTTAACAGATACTGTTTTTCACTTTCAATAATTAGTTTGTTAGTCGCTATAAATGTAACACCCACAATGACGGTGCCCGAAAAAACAAACAGGCCTAATAAAATTGCAGCTCGAAATATATTTTTCTTTTCATTTGTGGGAGCCATTATTCTATCATTTATCATGCCCAAACACGCGCGGCTGTGTGTAATAGTCAATGGTGGGTACCGCGATATTCATGAGTAATACGGCGAAGGCGACTGCGTCGGGATAACCCCCCCAGGTGCGGATAATATAAATTAAAGCGCCTATGCCCACGCCGTAAATCAGGCGGCCTATGAACGTCGTGCTTGCTGTAACTGGGTCCGTGGCAATAAAAAAAGCACAAATCATTGTTGCGCCGCTGAATAAATGTAGCATCGGCGACAGATAATACTGACTATCGAAAAGATGAAACGCCGTGGAGAACAAAAACAGGGTTAACAATATCGCGACGGGGATATGCCAATGAATTATTTTTTTTATTAATAACCAGATGCCGCCGAAAAGAAATGCAATATTGATCCACCCCCACGCAGTTGATCCCAACGTTGAAAATACTAATTTGTTTTCCAGTATCGTCTTGGGTGTGTTCTCTTGACTGGGGCCTTGATTGAAAACATAAGTGAGCGCAGTTTTAGCGTTATCGAGTGGTGTCGCCATGCTGATTGCATCAACTTGCGTGGTTTTAAAAAAAAGGGCTTTTATCGTTCCTAAAAAATTATAGCCCAGTTGCTGAATAGTCTCCGGTGACATCCAGCTTGTCATTTCGCGAGGGAATGAAATCAGTAACATGGCATAGCCGACCATTGCCGGATTAAACGGGTTATATCCTAACCCACCATAAAGATGCTTGGCTATAATAATCGCGAAAGCAGTGCCAATGAATGTAATCCACCAGGGTGCCAATGGTGGAATACTCAATGCAATAAGTAGTGCTGTGACGAATGCGCTACCATCCATCAAGGCGGGGATAATCGGTTTTTTTCTTAAAAAAAGTATTAACGCTTCGCATAACAATGCCGTTAGCGATGCAATTGTGATATGAATCAGCAACCCCCAGCCAAAAAACCAAAGATACGCGATAATAGCGGGCACCAGTGCGAGTACCACATTCAGCATAATGGCTGTTATGGATGTATTAGCATGGATATGGGGGGAATGCGTCGTATTTAATGTCATTGCACAAGTTGATCAATTTTTTTCTTATG
>CAZWBV010000169.1:0-6464 GCA_964632225.1 uncultured Gammaproteobacteria bacterium
GATAAAAGTGCAAGGCGTCATGATGACACCCGATGGCATTACTACTCAAGAAAATCGTATTGTTGGAAGCGCATGTAATACACCTGTTGTACCGCAGGAGCACTTAATGAATAGTGAACGCTCTGACTGGATGTTGAGTATCACAGAAGGAACTATTCAAATTAACTGCCTGAATTACACCAGTTGGACTGAGTCGATTAGCTACGTTGACAACATACTAACGAAGATTTTTGATTGTCTACCGGGAGATGATATTTTGATAACCGGTATTAACTTGCAGATTAATGATACATTCGTCGTTCAGGACGGTATCGACGTCGTTGATTTTTTGCAGTTATTTAATCATTCCAAATATTTACCAGAAAATATTTGGAATGCAGGTGTGTTATGGCATGCACATTCAGGCTGGTTTAATGCCATAGAAAACATCAATGTTTTAAATGTTTTAAATATATCAACACGCAAAGATGTATCAGAAACAATAAATCTTATGATACTAATTGAGCATTTACTACAAGTTACATTTGCCCCATTGATCACACTTAAAGAGAATAGAAATCTGCCAAGCACCATTTTTGGCATTTTGCATAATACAAATAAAGCCGTAATGAGTGAATTATTAAATTCAGATATAAAAGCACAGATAGGTTTATCATGAACACATCACCAACGATTGTTGACAGTTACCCTAACCTGCCTCAGTCACGTAGCGATGTGGGCAAATCTCTTGCGCCTACCCTTAGCAATAAAAATGAACAGTTCTCAATTATATTTGATAACACTTTTAAAAGAGGATACAGAAGCTACGCGACAAAAACCGCGTGTATTATAGGTATTGCAACAGCAGTATCAATGCCTGTTCAAGCATCTGTAGCACCATCACAAATAAATTTATACCCTTCTGTCTATGAGAGTAAAAACTATACTCAAACAAACCACACTTTTCCGCCAGGATATGAAATTATTAATGGTAGTAATATTGGTAACTACCTTAACAAACACCCATCATTAAGAGATTTTCTTTATACAAATTTAGATACTTTTCAAAACATTGCAGGTACTGATAATTTGTCTTTAGAATATGATGGAATGGCAGAAGAAGGCTGGGAAAGTCTGTTTTTAATTGTTCACCTTGACAGCGAAGATGATGAAAACACTAATACTATTGAAGACGCACTATTTAATAATCTACTAAACGACGCACCGGAAGAAATAATTAACAACCTTACTGTATCATTTGCCTAATTACTTATGAGTTTTCAAGGGAAAGAAAATTGTGATTTTGCAGACTATCTTAAAGATAGCATTACTAGCCTTCCATCTGAGAATAGAGATTTAAGTCAAGCACTGTACAGAGCAATTATTAGTCGTGCATATTATGGCGCATTCCTACAAACACGTGAGCACTTCGATATTAGAGATACTAGCGGGAGTGTGCACAATGCCGTTAAAACCACGCTAACACGTGAAGACCGTAAAGCTGGTAACAATCTATCAGGCCTTTTAAAACTAAGAAAAGATGCCGACTACCAAACCAACTTAACGTTTTCTGCAAGACAATCTAAAGAGTCAACGAGACTTGCATCAAATATTCTCACCTATATTGAAACTCGAACAACCACATAAAATCCTTCGTCTAATCCACTATGTAAAAGTTGCGGTTAAAATATCCATAAACAAATTATTTTCATCCACCCAACAAAACCAAGTAAATATTTTGGGTCAATTTTATAATAATACGGGTTCCTACATAAACTCTATCATTCCCACATATCCTGCAACTCACGATTCTTTACAGGGTCCTCTGGTCGTATATTCGAGTATCAGAATACTCGATAGTGCGTTGTCTATCTAGCCAAAAGCCAGGAATATATGTATTGAGGGAGTCTGTGTCCGTACTTGAAACTTCTGTCGTAACAACAGTACGACTTTCAATATCAGACATAGCATATGCTATTAAAAATGGATCCCTACCTGGTTTCTCCACTTCATCATCAGTAAGATCATCGGCATACCGACACATCCCTCATTCGGATAACACAAACACTTCCACCTCAGGAATTTTGCCCCGAAAAGGATAACCAGCTTCAACTTTTGCGATTTGGTTTAATTTCATTATATTATGCATCATACCTGTTGATGCATTTATTTCCATAAAATACTCACAAAGACCCATTGAAAAACACCGAGTACGGACTATAATGACGCTATACTCTTCACATGGAGAACAATATGCAAGTCACTCAAGTTCAAACACAATCAGATCCTAAACGCGTAGCCAGTGCAGCACTACAGGTATTCTTTAACCTTAGTGATCGCTGGGGTCTGCAAGCTAAAGATGAACGCATCCTGCTTGGCGAGCCTGCACAATCTACATTTTTTGAATGGAAAGCCAGCAAAAGCGCTAACAGGCTAAATCGTGACACTCTTGCTCGCATTAGCTACCTCATGGGCATCCACAAGGCATTAAACATACTACTGCCAACACCACGTGCTGCCAATGAGTGGCTTAAAAAACCAAATGACGCGCCTTTATTTGGTGGTGATACCGCGCTAAACAGAATGCTTGGCGGCAACATTACCGACCTGGCAGATGTTCGTCGCTATCTGGATGCGCAACGAGGACTATGAGCACACCCCCTTACCCGGAAGAAGTTGAACTAGACTGGAACCATCAATATCGGATTATCCCGTCCAGGTTTCCACCTGTAAACTTCTTTGAAGGTTTAGTTGACCCTGCATTAATGGATGCGGCCTTCTATATAGAATCGCTAACCAATGACCGGTTACGGCAAGAGATAGGTGAGATATCTTTAGTTCCAGTTGAAGACCGTATTTCAGGCCACGGCTCCACGCCAGTGATGGCAGCTTTTACGCATATAGATATTACCAGCCGATTCAGCAACGGTAGTTATGGCGTTTATTACGCAACAAACAGCCTGGAAGCCGCTATCTCCGAAACCAGCTATCACCGAGCAGTGTTCATGAGCCATACAGATGAAGACCCGGGTGAAATTGATATGCGCGTCTATATTGGTGAGGTTCTCCAACCGATGCATGATATTCGCTCAACAGCTTATGATGACTTACACGCCCCCGATGACTGGAGCCCTGCGCAAGCTTTCGGGCTACTGATGAAAGAGAATAGCTCCTGGGGATTAGTTTATCGAAGTGTTAGACACTCAGAAGGGGAGTGCATTGCTGCATTGCGCCCACCAGCCATCTCCATTCCGACACAAGGCCCTCATTTATCCTACATTTGGAACGGTAAAACAATATCAAATATTTTTGAAAAAAAACTTATCTCATAAGTCGGTTTTTTAGATTCCATAATTCACTCCTGACATTGCAGTATAAGCACTTTGAATCCCAATTTTTAGTATATATTTTTGCAATCCAGTTTCCTCTCGAAGCATCTTATAGGCCTGTTTTCGCGATTTATTATATGACCTCTATTTCTCATCAATAAAAAACTTTAAGGCCAGCTCCTGTGCTTTGTACCGCTTACTCTACCATTCAGAATTAAGTATAGCTGTTGATTGATGCGCATTACCATTTATTAAAGCATAGAGCGACACCCCATTCTGAAAGCTATACGTCGTGTTGTTTTTAAACTTATTGGTTTAAGCTGGTGGATTATTAACAACAGCTCACTACGCGAAAGGAGATCATGAACGCTGGTCATACAAAAATATTTTCGTATTCGTATTGTGGAGGGCGTGGGCGTGTGCTGATTTTGCTATCTATGATAGTCATGTAGCGGCAGGACTGGCTGTTCAATTTTAACGCATGTGTTTTGCATAGGCATCTATTGCCGCCTTGCCTTTGCCTATTCTGGTTAAATCGGTTTTGACTTTATCACGCGCCTGAGCAGCAAGTTTTTTAAGTTTTTCATTCACCAGTAGAAGTTCATGTGTAGCACTGGCAATAGCTGCTGATTCACGCACATTTGAACCTACTGAATAAAATGTTTTTATGAGTTGCTGACGAATAATTTCATTCTCTGTTACTTTTTCCCAGTGACCCGCTTCAGCATCTTTAAGCATACGATTATTATGCTCTATTAATTTATTTAGCCTGTCTGCTGTTGTGTTACGCATTATTCTGACTACTTTTTACCTGCTTAAAAATGTATTCTTTTATTTATGCCTGTGCCATTCTAAGTTCAGGTTCTTTTTGTTGCCTTATTTCATGTGGAATCGCATCCCAGCCAGCTTTTACTTCGTTTAACAGGCAGCTAACTTCAGCTAAAATAGTGATATCATTTTTTATATTTGCCTGTAATAACTGGTGCTCGATATATTCGTATAAACTGTCAAGA
The DNA here is from genome assembly GCA_964632225.1 of uncultured Gammaproteobacteria bacterium. Lineage (GTDB taxonomy): Bacteria > Pseudomonadota > Gammaproteobacteria > SG8-11 > SG8-11 > JAADIM01. Next base: position 4,322 of record CAZWBV010000169.1, read on the forward strand.
CTTTCTGCGACTTCGCCACCCGATTCTTTATTCAGGCTGGCGCGTAGTCCGGTAATAATTGAGATAACCTGGCCAATTACTTTGCCCTTCCCTGCAATATCATTTCGAGCAATTAATCCTTTTACTACCGCAATATTCCCTAATGCACCTTCCAGTAACATTTGTACTAAACGATGCGGGCTGGCCTCAGTCACTCCGCTGTCAAGATTAACCTGATTATAATGATTGATGTTGTTATTCATTGCTGGATAGCCCATGGTATTTTTACCTGTTTTACTTTATTTGTTAAAATATTCTGTTTTTATTCATTTACTGATAGTAATCTTCTAACCAAAACCGGATGATAAATAATTGGCTGAATAATGTATTCTATATTTCCAGATCTGTATTAATCGGTACAAATTAACTGGTAATCTTTTATCAGGTGTACTTATTAAATAATTTTAAACCTGCCCCTTCCTGTAGCATACGTGCAACAGCTAATGCTTCTTTTGAAGGAATCTGCCGGATAACTTCTTTCGTTGCTAAATCTATAACTTTTATAAGCGTACGACCGCTATCTTTATCTATACTAAAATGCAGTTCCCGATTTATAATCTGTACATGTTCATTAAGCCCACGCACTGCTTCGTTCAACCTGGTGGCATCCTTCGACTGATTACTCTGCCTGTCTGAAGCGACTGCGCTGGAGGACATATTATTATCATTTTTATGAAGCGCCTGTTTCGTCAACACAGTTTTAACTGGCAATACTTTTTTAACAACAGATGATTGATTAACATTTGTTATATTAACTTCATCACTATTGGGTTTAGTTATCATAATGTTACCTTCCTAATAATAGTTGATATCCTGAAAGTTTTCGGCCAGTAATTTTCACCCTGAACAGAGTACTTACCCTGCATGATTACAACTGTGGCCGGTTAAATATTTTGTAGTTATTACAGCAAAGTTTCAGGCTATTCCTCTCTCCTGTTAGTTTATCGGCAGACCATTGAATATCTTTAACCTGGATACTTGATAAAAATAAATTTTTTTATCAATCAGGGGATTTTAGGTAAATTAGCCAGTTGTTGAGCTAAAAATGAACTTGTATTTTTCAACTGCGCCACCAATATATCCATCGCATTATATTGCGCATTCAAGCGTGCGCGGAGTGCGCTCATACGACGACTTAAGACTTCGCGTTCACTACTGATCGATTTAAGCTGGCTTTGTAGCCCATTTGTACGCCCGTCAATCAGTCCATCGATGGTGGTATAACCCGATAATACCGAGGTAAATTTTTGCGCCAGACCCGTGCCTGACGAAAAAAACTGCTCCACACCGGGTAAGTTACTGGCCAGTTTTGCATCTAATACTGTATCATTTATTTTTAAGGAACCAGTGGCGTCCAGTGTTATACCTAACTCGGATAAATTTGAAAAGGCACCTCCAGTTACATTCGAGGAAAGTGCTTTCTGTAATCTAAACTGTACCCCTCTGATTACTGCGTCACCATTCAGAGGAGCAGCAACCTTCGTCGATGGATCGTAGTTAGATAACCCCTTTGTTACCCCGAATAAAGTATTGTAGTTGGTGACAAAACTTTGAATATTGGTCTTAATGGCCTGAGTATCTGTTGCCACCGTTAAGGTTTCAACTGTACCCGGCACGGCTTTGGCCAAATTAAAGGTCACCCCTGAAATAACGTCGGAGAAACTGTTACTGCTGCGAGTGACTGCCTGTGAATCGATATTAATTTTAGCATCAGTTGCAGCCTGCAGGCTTATCAGATTTGTTGAATCCAGCCGGGTTAAATCAAAAGCATCCGCCGTATTATTATCCACCGCAGTTACGTTAATAGCATTCGCTGCGCCCACTTTGTTTGACGTTAACACCAGTTGCGTACCTGCATTCACATTAATTAATGATGCGGTTACACCTGTATTATTCGGATCTGCATTAATCGCATCACGAATTCCCTGTAGCGTATTATTGGTGTTATCAATAGTCAGTTGAAAGCTGCCTGTACCCTGTGCAATGGTTATGGTTCCAGTCCCCACCACATCGGTAGCAGCGGTAAAATTACCTGAGCGCAGTTTTTCTGCCTGTGCCAGCTGCACCACTTCAATAGCATAGCTGCCTGCTACAGCACCCGTAC
>CAZWBV010000170.1:0-6401 GCA_964632225.1 uncultured Gammaproteobacteria bacterium
TGTTTATTGCTCATCGGATCAACAAACATGATCATTGCAAGCAAGGCAACACCCATCAAAAAATAAATCCAATTAGCATGAACAATATTTTTTAAATTTTGTATCCATGCCACCTGCACCGTTCGCGTTATAGCGCCATCACCAAAATTACAAACCAACATTCTATGCGCAACTTCGTTAATCTTACGGGGCAATCCCTTTGCCATTTTATAAATTGCTTTCACGTCCGCTGGTTTAAACGGTTTGTCTATCAACATGCCCGCCACTGTCATGCGATGCTGAATATAATCTACAGTGTCTTTTTCTGATAGACGCGGTAAATATATTGAATAAACCCACTCGGCAGATAAATCGCAAAGTACTTTATCATCCAACAATGCCTTAATGCTTTGGTCTGCAAAAAGCACAATACTCATGTTCAGATTTTTTTTTATAATTTTTTGTTTGAGCTTTTGCAACGTGGAAATCACTTTTGAATTTAGTTTGTGCGCATCATCAATCACCAACACAGGAAAGCGGTTCTCATCATTCAAAAACTGCACGCGGCTTAAAATACCTGAAAATTGATATCGACATACCGGCGCATTTATGCCTGCGGCTACTTTCGCCAAAATCTGGCGATCATTGCTCACGGCACCAACATGAATCTCAAATGGCTGCCAAGTCTCCTTTGCCAAACCCACGAACTGTCTTAATAAAGTGGTTTTACCCCCCCCCACGTCGCCCGTTACACATAACAACGCTTTATTGTTTTCGACCATATGCAGCAAGGTTTGCAATCGCTGTTTCAACGCGGGGGACTCAAAGTAGAACTTTTCTTCACATACCAAAGAGAATGGGTTTATATAAAGACCCAGTGCCTCAAGGTAAGGGGCATCGTTGCGACTACTGCCCACACCCGCCCAAGTAACCCCGTCTGCAGCAGGCCCCTTCTCCCCTGCACCGGCTTCTCCAAATATATCGACGTGTTCCGCAAAGTTTGACAACATGGCTACATCAGCTTTTTAAATATTATTTAATTAACAACACGATAGGATAAACCTAAATAAACACAAACCACCAAACCCACTCGTCATCAACTTAAATACCATCGGAAAAATAACGATATTCTTTAATCCGAATTGATTAAATTTTCCCAAATTCCACATGATACAAACGTGAATCAGTTATCAATTTCAATAGACGTTTTAATGACATGCGCCGCCTGCGCAGGTAGGAAATAAGTATATATAGGTACAGAATGGAGGGAATTAGAGATGTCGTAGGCCAATCCATACATCGCGTAAAATTTCTTTGCCAGATGCGCAGCCACTTCCCGGCGAGAAACTAATTCTAACAACTTGCCATTGCCGATCTTCGCTGACATTGCACCAAGCGATTGAAATGACTGCAATATATCTGTTGGGATTTCTTCGTTTCGCTCTGGCTTGGTAAACACCTGCTCTAACAAACCCTCAGTATATAGACCGGTGGGTGCCATGGTTTGTACCCCGGTATCAGCCAACGCCTTAATGACTTCATCCAGACTGACGGCCACACGGCAGTCCTCAATCACCTTTGTAAAACGCATCGCCAGATGATGCGCCGTGTAGCCATATACATAATTCCAATGTTGAATAATTTGTTCGGGATACCCTGCATCGGACTGGTCCACGAAAATGCGTAGTACTTGCCCGTTTTCAAGCATCTTATACAAGGGGTAAGCACTCCAGCCGTCAGAAAACTGATAATAATTCTCACCCTCAACTTGCGATGAAACATAAGCATGTTCATTACAAAGTAACTTTGTAATGCGCTCTGCATCTTTTCGCGAAGACGATCCACAACGAATTGCCATATGATCAAAATTTACCGCCCAGCCTTTTTGTTTAGCCAGCATGAGCGACGCAATATCAGCGCGACTATTTAACAGTGATTCTATGGATTTTACAGCAGCATAAATGTCCAGATCGCTCACCCAGTCGGCAACCCGTTTTGCTTGCTCATCTGTTAGGTAAGACGTTGCGGTAGAAAAATTTTTACTTAAAAACTGATCAGCGTAGTCACTTATATTATCATAGGCACCATCAATATCATTTTCAAACGGCAAAACCTGTCGAGCCCTGTTATAAGCCTCAATCAACTCATCAACATTGCTAACCTTGCAAAATAGTGCGTTTGCTGAAACTGGCTGTGGTTTTGCAAAAAAAGGCGTTAAGTCCAGATTGGCGATTTCACCATTGTTTTTGCGGATTTGTAACTTGTGATTGTGAGTGGCGTGTAATTTCAGTTTATTATTGGATTTTGTGACTTCCAGGGCAAGATTAATCGCAAATTCGTCATGGGAAACAGGCACAATATCACCTTTTTCGATTTAATTATTAACTTATTGACCTTTTCTAACGCCCTGAGTTCATATTCCGGTATCGACCAATTCATTTTTTTCTAAATATTGCTGATCTTCTTTTATGAAATCTGGAAAAAGCAGTAGAGTGCATCAAAAGCTTGCGTGGACTCCTGCGACCCAACTGCTTTTTCCAGGCTGACCCACCCTGCAACTGGCGCGATGGGAAATTCACGCCTAATATTATTGGTAGCGTGGCCGATTATCCCACTAAACAATCACTAAACCCAGGAAACTAACAAATTGTTTTTTTCAATGGCTATTCTTACTTATCTTATAATGTTAAACAACAAACAAAAAAGGAATTATAAATGCATCGTGTTCTGGTACTAGGCGCAGGAAAAATTGGCTCACTCATTACCTGTCTTCTTGCTGAATCGGATGAATATGATGTTTATCTGGTTGAGCGTAGCGATGAAGCATCCGGTCGTTTACGCAAAACAGGCGATTTAAAGCACTTAACATTCACTTCCACTTCACTCGACGCAACAAACGAACAACTGGTTTCTAATTATTTAAAAAAAATTGAGCCCAGCGCCATTATCTCTGCTCTACCATTTTATTGTAATCCGATGATTGCGCGCCTGGCACGCGATAACGAAGCACATTATTTTGATCTCACCGAAGATGTCAGTGTGACGAACCAGGTAAAGAAATTAAGCAAAAATGCCAAAACCGCGTTCGTGCCGCAATGTGGGCTTGCACCCGGGTTTATTAGCATTGTCGCCAACGATTTGATGCAACATTTTGATTCCCTCGATACGGTTAAAATGCGGGTCGGCGCATTGCCAGTAAATCCAAGTAATGTATTGAAATATTCTCTCACCTGGTCAACTGACGGGCTAATCAATGAATATGGAAATCCGTGCCAGGCAATTGAGCACGGTGAAACCGTGCTAACACAGCCTTTAGAAGGTTATGAAACTATTACGCTCGATGGCTTATTGTACGAAGCATTTAATACGTCAGGCGGACTAGGCTCCTTAGCTGAAACTTATGCTGGCAAGATCCAAAGAATGAACTATAAAACAATGCGCTACCCGGGGCATTGTGAAAAAATACAATTGCTCATGAACGAATTAAAACTTAATGAAAACCGCGACACATTAAAACAAATTCTGGAAAATGCCATTCCTAAAACAACGCAGGATGTTGTGCTTATTTATGTCTCCGTCTCCGGTATGAAAAACGGGCAATTATATGAAAAAAACTTTGTACAAAAAATTTACCCCCAAGAAATAGCCGGTATCTTGTGGTCAGCAATTCAAATCACGACAGCATCAGGTATTTGTGGTGTACTGGATTTGGTACTGCAAGATACGCTGAACTCTTCAAAAACACATCAGGGATTTATTACTCAAGAAAGCTTTTTACTACAGGATTTTTTAGACAATCGCTTTGGCCGGTATTACTCCACCTCTAAATCATAAAGCAGGTTAAAAAGACAACTACATGGATTTTCTCAAACCACTTGGCATTCAAAAACTGAACTCGGGGTGTTGTCTCGATGCATCACAATGGATGGACGCAAACGGCAAACACACGATAGAGTCCATTAACCCCGCGACCAATGAACCCATCGCAAATATTGCCTTAAGCACCCAAAAAGAATATCAGCAACTCATTAACAATGCTCACGCAGCGCACCTTAAATGGCGAAGTGTGCCCGCTCCGCTACGCGGTGAACTAATACGCAAGATCGGCAATGCATTACGTGAATACAAAGACGAATTGGGTAATCTGGTTTCGCTGGAAATGGGTAAAATAAAACAAGAAGCGGACGGCGAAGTGCAGGAAATGATAGACATGGCCGATTTTGCAGTTGGCCAATCCCGAATGCTTTACGGAAACACCATGCACTCCGAACGACTGCAACACCGTATGTATGAGCAGTGGCACCCAATAGGTATAGTGGGTGTTATTAGTGCTTTTAACTTCCCCGTTGCGGTGTGGGCCTGGAATGCATTTATCGCCGCCATTGCGGGCAATGCGATTATTTGGAAACCCTCAACGAAAGTACCGCTGTGCGCTATTGCCGTGCAGCATATTTGCAATAAAGTATTCACTGAAAACGGCTACCCAGGTATTTTCACTCTCTTTATTAGCAACGATAATTCGCTAAAAGAACAGTTTATTACAGACAAACGTATCGCTCTAATATCATTCACAGGCTCCTGCGCCGTTGGCCGTCACGTTTATACAACAGTGGCTAATCGCATGGGGCGCTGCTTGTTAGAACTCGGTGGTAATAACGCAATCATTGTCGATAAAGAAGCGAATCTGAATCTGGCACTGCCTGCCATCCTATTTGGTGCAGTCGGTACTGCGGGACAACGTTGCACCAGCACCCGCAGATTATTCGTACACAAATCAATAGAAGAAGAACTCGTTAACAAGCTAACGCACGCCTATCAACAAATCCAGCATGGCGACCCACTCGATGAACATGTTTTGCTTGGCCCATTGATCGATCAGTCTGCAATTGATGCATACAAACACACGATTAACGAAGTTCGCAACGCGGGGGGCGATATAATCGTTGGCGGTGAAACCTTAAAAGGTAAAGGAAATTTTGTGCAAGCAACGCTGGTACGCGCCCAAAATCAATGGGACGTTGTACAACGGGAAACATTTGCGCCGATTCTGTATATTATTTCTTATGAAACACTGGGAGATGCAATCGCAATGCAAAATGCCGTACCGCAAGGCCTATCGTCAGCGATATTTACCCAAAATCTGCAAGTGGCGGAATTCTACCTTTCAGCAATGGGAAGCGATTGTGGCATTGCGAACGTTAACATTGGCACTTCCGGGGCGGAGATTGGTGGTGCTTTTGGAGGGGAAAAAGACACCGGCGGCGGACGTGAAGCGGGTTCCGATGCATGGAAAGCGTATATGCGTCGACAAACCAATACAATTAACTGGAGCAATGAACTACCGCTCGCGCAGGGAATCACGTTTACGCTAGTGTAATATTTGGGAAACGCGACCAAGGAACATTAAGTAAGTTAATCCAGCAAAGAGCGTATGTTGAAAGCTATGTTGAAAGCTATATTAAAAGTTACGTCGAAAACTATATTGAAAACCCCGTTAAAGACGACGCTGATAACAATGACTAATGCCCAAAAAATTGTGTTCGCCCTGTGGGCGTGCGTTATTTTTCTGGAATTTAGCACAGGCGCATTTTTGCATGCAGCAACGCTATCTGACGGTTCTCAATCTAACAATTTTCAGTCTGAAGGTAATAAAAAAAAACGACTACACAATAGCGATGAGAACGAAAGCTGCATCGCCGAACGGCAATGGTGGCTGCCAAATGAAAACAAGGGGATTTCCAAGTCTGCGCTATTAGATAATGTTTCAACAAAACGCGCCGTGTTGCTGGGTGAACATCATAGCAACGAAGAGCACCATCGCTGGCATTTACAAACCATTGAATCCTTATATTCGATAAAAAAAAACCTGGTACTGGGTTTTGAAATGTTCCCACGGCGTTTGCAACCCATATTGGACCAATGGGTAGCAGGCAAATTAACTGAAAAAGAATTTGTTAAAAAACTCGACTGGGATTCTTTTTGGAGTTTCGATATCGCTTTGTATATGCCTGTTTTTATTTTCGCTAAAAACAACCACCTTCCCATGCGTGCACTCAACGTCGATAGCTCACTAAGGGAAAAAGTACGTAAACTAGGTTGGGATGCCATTCCTGATAGCGAAAAAGAAGGCTTGTCTGACCCCGCAGCAGCGAGCGTTGATTATTTAAACTTGCTTGCTAAGAGCTATCTAAGACATAACCCGTTAAGACCATCTAGTAACGAACAATCACCAGGCAACATAAAAAAGGACGGGGAAAAATTTTTTCTATTTGTCCAGGCACAGTTATTATGGGATCGCGCTATGGCAGAAGGTGCGGTGTCCGCGACCAACGCGTCTGACAGGCCTCTATTTATCGGCATGATGGGCAGTTGGCATATCATCAACCGGCTTGGTGTACCCCACCAAATGGCCAGCCTGGGAA
>CAZWBV010000171.1:0-6391 GCA_964632225.1 uncultured Gammaproteobacteria bacterium
TTATCGCAAAAGACAATCCCACCAACACGATCATGGTTGGCGACTGCCGACCACGCCAACATTGCCGCCACTTTCGCAGCGATAACAGATTTATAAGTCACTCGACTGCCAAAGTGCATACTTGCACTATTATCAACAATAATATAAACGGGCTTTTCCCGCTCTTCTTCAAACAATTTGGTATGCGGCTTACCCGTTCGTGCTGTCACACGCCAATCCATATTACGAATATCATCACCTGGCTGATAGGCACGTACTTCCTGGAAATCAATACCGCGTCCACGGAATTTTGAAGCGTAGTGACCTGTTATTGCTGAAAATATTTTTTTATTGCGCTTTTTCCCTGAAAAAAGCGCGCCATTGCGATTAGTAAATCTTAGTTTTATAAGATCCTCAACAGCGACCGAGATACGTTTATCTAATTTCAGATTACTGGCCATACTCAACTATACAATTTATGAAATTTCAAGGCACCGGTACACGCTGTAGTAGCTCTGCTATAAATTGATCGGAACTCACCGCATCTGCCTCGGCCTCGAATGATAATAATACCCGATGCCTTAGAATATCATGCGCCACAGCATGAATATCATCCGGCGATACGTAATCTCTGTCATTTAACCAGGCATGCGCTTTTGCACAGCGGTCCAGTGCTATGGTTGCACGCGGACTTGCGCCAAAATTTACCCACGATTTAAGATCATCGCCATAGCGTGATGGATCCCGGGTCGCGACAACAAGTTGTACGATATACTCTTCGAGCGCAGGTGATATATGAAGTTCCAATACTTTTCGCCTGGCCTGAAAAATTAATTCCTGGGTCACCGGTTTAAACTCGTTAGACACTTGCGAAGAACCCGTTGCCGAAAATTCACTGGCAAGCGCACGCGCACGCGCTAATTTTAGTATGAGATGTTCGGCTTCGATATCCGGATAATCAATACGGATATACAGCAAAAACCGATCAAGTTGTGCCTCGGGAAGCGGGTAGGTTCCTTCCTGCTCAATCGGATTTTGTGTCGCCATGACTAAAAAAAGCTCGGGTAAAGGGTAAGTGCTTTTGCCCACGGTGACCTGTCTTTCTGCCATTGCTTCCAACAAGGCGGATTGCACTTTCGCAGGTGCTCGATTTATCTCATCGGCCAATACCAGATTATGGAAAATTGGGCCTTGTTGAAACGCAAATGTGCTATCTTGAGGACGGTAAATTTCTGTGCCAGTGACATCACCCGGTAATAAGTCCGGTGTAAATTGAATGCGGTGAAAAGCACCCTCAACCCCTAAGCTTAACTCCTTTATTGCGGTTGTTTTAGCAAGCCCAGGCGCACCCTCGACTAATAAATGACCATCTGCGAGTAACGCAATGATCATAGATTGAACCAAGTGAGCCTGCCCCACTATCTTTTGATTTATGTGAGCTTGCAGCTTAGAAATTGCTTCTTTTTCAGACATTTTCGACCATCCCTCGCTAAGCAAAAACTCAGCATTAAAAAAACATTGCTATCAAATTTATGGCTTATTAGTCAATGATTATGATGATAATAAAGTTGACGAAATACACCGTATTCCACAATAATTATTCGTCATGTGCAAAGAGGGGAATGATAACTTAAGTCGTGTCCGCCCAAAAACGCCATAAACAATAATATGGATTATTCATTATATGACCAATTCATATTTTTGTGGAGTGGAAAAGTATCCAAATAAGCGACTAGAACATTTCTGCAGTACGCGTCACGTTTGTAACTTACATCAAGCCACCATTGGGTTGTTGGTTGATCAGACTCGCGCAAATTCAATTATTCATACTACACGGACAGGCTAAGCTGATATTTAAATAATACCGCTATTCACAACCTCTCAATGATTAACCCTGATGGAGACAAGAATGAAAGCGAACCGCTGGCGAAAACGGGATTGAAGGTATCCGTCAGCACAGGAGGGACGCCGATAACTTAATATAACTTAACGAAAACGGGGTAAAAAAATACTTTAGATGCCGCTTAAATTATCGGTCGCTGTACTCGTTGTAATTTTCAAGAAGGCGGTGTGCTTTAAGACTCTGGTTTTTCGAGGAAATTGGATTGGTGCCGGTTGGACGAGTCGGACGCCCGACCTACTGATATGTTATCAGTTGTACCCCTCATACTTAACCGGGGGGAGCCCCCCTTTCGGGGTCGAGAGCCTGTGCCGGTACCCGTCATATATCCAGCCAAAATCCATTATGCGCCTAATAAATCGCCATTACTTTTCTTAACATAATCAAATTAGTCAGATTACCCATTTAAAAAAATAGAAAAACGGAATTTAGGTAATTTAATAATGGGCTAATTTTTCCTCAGATTACCGGTTTCCGTCTTTTTATAGCTCTGGATATCAATCAGTTAACAACGTGTAAGGGTTAACATTGCAATTATGGCGATATCGGCCGATAATACACACACAGCCGTATGAACGGGACTGCTTCGGTGGTGCGGTTGCCCCGCCCGGAAACGGGTTTCCAGCCAAGTCTGGATATATCCAAGAGGCCCAGTTAAGGAAAAGCCCTCTTCGTGAGGGCTTTTTCATTTTTGCTCTTTGATTTGTTCCCTTCTTTGGGTTTTGAACGCGATCACATAGAAATTTATCTTTTTTGTTTTTGGCTGTGATTTTATATCGTCACGGACATAGGCGCTCTGCACAAACAGATTAAGCCGTCCCTTTTTGCTTGATCTTGATGCTTCAAAGTAGATTTCATAATGTTGAGTTTGGCCTTCACTTCCTGTCAACTCAACCGTAAAAAAATTTCCATGTCCAGTATGGTAACAATGCCGCTCCCCCAAAAATTGGACAATACCTGGTAATTTCTTTGATAGCTCATAGCGGTCAAAACAAAATACGCGTTTTTCCCGTGAATCACGGTAGAGTAAATTATTATTCGGAATTTCCCCTTTTTTAATACCACGGGTAAAGGTATGTAGGCCAAAAGCAATATCAAACAAATAAGGTCGTTCTGGTTTATGGTCTTTACTTGGCTGAACAAACACATATTCAATCGGATGCACGTGAGAAAGGTCGTAGAGTGCCCCTGCATAGTTAAAAGATTTCCATTTCATTGCGCAAGATTACACTACATTGGCGGTTAATAAAATTAGGTTGTGCTATGCCTAGCTATCACTTCCTCGAACTCCAGCACTGAAATGTCGGCTATGTCCTGTGCACGGCTGGACATGGACTTGCTTATGCCCATGTCGAAAAGTTTTGGTGTGGTTTCATCGTGCGACTGCACCAAACTATGTTCATTCCCTGGCTTTCCTTTAGCCCCAACATTCATCCCCCCCCGTTTTCCCGCTGCTCCCGCAACATCTCCCCAAGTCGGCGTTCTGCATTTAGATATACGTCAATTGATCGGGCTCAAAAGTCACGCCCAGTATTTTAAACAGATCGCGTAATATTATCTCAGTATCAACAGTAGGCCAATATTTAGGGGTTGAGATTTTCATGATATTTCCAGCAAACGAATGTTTCCCAACTTCAAGCGGCAAAAAAATAACGTGGTGAATATACTCGTTGTACTCGCTATCACTGACACGCCTTATTGTAAAGTCGGCCTGGGTTAGCGTGTTGGCTGCGATAGTTTTATTGAGATAATGTACTTCGTACCCTGAGTTAGAGAACTTAACCGTTAACATGTCGCCGCGTATATGCTCAACCCAATACGCACACGCATGGCCCACAAATATCAATATCAAAAACGACAACAAAATATAATCCGTAAATTGATAGGCAACATAACCGCCGACACACAACGTAAATAATGCCGATGACATAAGTATAATTGCACTCTTGCGAAATAGGTGCGAAACGACCGCAGCGATAGCGAGCAATCCAAGGACCATGAGACCGTCATCTGAAAAGTATTTACCCGACTGCGTACGACGTGCTGGAGGCTACCGGGAATTATGATAGATATCTTGGCCCAGGAAATGAATCAAAAACGATCCATGCTGATGGCAAGCTGGTAATTCTCTTGATATGCAAAGTATCCAGCAATAAGCACTCCATTGAGACCAACTAGAAAGGTTAAAAATTGATGCGTGGAATTGTGTTACCCCAGTTGTTACCCAGGAAAGAGCGGAGGAGAGAGAAAAACATGTAACTATTTGATTTAACTGGTGCCGGTTGGACGAGTCGAACGCCCGACCTACTGATTACAAGTCAGTTGCTCTACCAGCTGAGCTAAACCGGCACACTAAAACTCTATTATATGCAAAGCGTTTCGGCGGGGATTATAGCCTATTGTTCTGGCTATGAAAACCGCTTGTAGCCAATTAACACGATTCTTCGGATTTTTTAATGCCGTCGAGATCACCGATTATGTCCTTCCAGGCTTTAGCTGAGAGCGGGCCACGCACTGTTTCTTTGATGGTCAACCAATATTCACTTCTGACTTTGTAATGTTTTTCAACCACCGGATTAAATCCGAGTTCTTGGAGTTGTTGAATTCGTTTTTTTGCGATTGATCTTTCGCGAAATATACCAAGAGAAATATTGTCTTTCTTTTTTCCTTCACGAATTAGGTATACATCATCGATGCCCTTTTCTTTAAATTTTTTTATTCTTTTCAATGCTGCTTGTTTGTTTCTCATAGGGACTAGTACCCAGTATCTGAATCGCTCTCGCTTTTCTTCTGCGTATAAATTACCAACTGCACCGTAACCTTTTGTCCTAGAAAGTGAATTTTCTGCGTTTAATTTCACGCTATATGGCCCTAATTTAAAACAACTAATTATTTCATTTTTGGCTAATTTTTCTTTTTCTTCTCTTGCTTCACCTAATCTTGAACTGATAGATTTTTTTTCCGGCGGGATGGGAATAGGAACTTGCCTGGTGGTTCGCCTGGCACTTTGTCTACTGTTTTGTCTAGTACTTTGTTTAGTACTTTGCTTCGTAGCAGAGACAGAAGTGGCTGTTGGGGTTGGCTTACTACTCGAGAAATTTAATTGAGGTGATTCGTGCAATAATGTAATCGTTTTATAGCGACTATTTTTACTGCTGGATTTGATTGTTGGCGCTGGGTCATCAGATTTGAGCAATTGCCAACTGAAAAAAATGATGTTCAAAATCGCCATGAAAATGACCACGAGTTTCATTTCGTTTTTTCCATTATGATGGCCAAACCTTCAAGCACCAACTGCGGCCGATGCATAAAGGATTTATCGAGCAATGGCAGTAATATCTCTGCGTCACCGCCGGTTATTATTGATTTTATTTGTGTCTCATTTTGTTGACTGACTGATGACTGCGTTGTTGTCGCTAATGTAAGAGCCGATTTTGTTAGTGTGGATTTTGCCTGATCCACTGCACTGTTTATGAAGGCAACTATCGCGGTAAGTACACCACTTTTTATACCGTCCAATGTATTATTGCTCAACGCTGGCAATGACATTTTTTCGTTGTCATTCTCGTACGTAATAGCGCTTGCAAAAGTAATAGTGGCGGTCTCGATTTTGTGTGTGCCTTTCAAAAGAGAATTCCGCATTAATTGTACGCCTGGTAGTATCATGCCGCCAAGATGAAGACCTGACCCAGTAATTGCATCGATAGTAATCGCTGTACCACAATCTATTATTATAGCCGCTTGTTTTATATTATTTTTTACAGCAATTAACGCCGCCCACCGATCTGAACCCAACTGTAACGGATTTTTGTATGCATTTTTGACACCATGTGCTTGCTTTTTTGGAGAAATAATATGTACTTGTGCCCCCCAGTGCGTACCAATCCACTGAGTTAGCGCATTGCTCAGATCAGTTTCAACATCGCTTGAAACACACACTTTGCTGGGTTTTGGGATTTCACGCCATTCTCTGGAACAGGTCTCGGCTAATTGATCAATATGGTAGGTGTATCCACCTGTGGAAGTTATTTGTTTGTTTTGGTAACATGCCCATTTTAGGCGAGTATTGCCCAGATCAATTAAAAATGCCGTTGTCATCACCACACTATACTCTAACCTCGACTCTAACCTCGACTCTAACCTCGCATGCTGATTTCGCCGCTAGTAAATTTTTGAATATTTCCATCGGCAGCACGCACCAGTAATGCACCCATGTCATCTATACCTTCGCAAACGCCGCTTATATTCTTCTTAGGCAACAACAGGCTTACCTGATTCCCCGTATATGCATCATATTGCCGCCATTCATCTGCAAGCGAACTTAGTCCACTTCGTTCGAATTGGGCTATCGCTATAAATAATTGCTGTAATAATTTGCTGGCCAGTTGATTGCGTGAAGGCACTTCGCCTAATATAGTTTTAAGATCAACCCAGGGCTGATCAATTTTCTGTGACAGACCACCGCTTAAGTCGACGTTGAGTCCAATGCCCATGACAACACGGCATGGCCCG
>CAZWBV010000172.1:0-878 GCA_964632225.1 uncultured Gammaproteobacteria bacterium
TCTGTGCGCCTTGATCTTGAAGAAATATCCTCGTTTGTGGACGGACACTAATTAAGTGCTAATGTTAAGTGAATTTTCCTAACTCTCTAACTCTCTAACATCCTAACATCTAACTCTCAAGTATGCCGTTCCAGATTTCGATTACTTGTTGTCGATAGTCATCAAATTCACCTCCTTTCACCACGGCAAGTTTACCCAAGAGAGTGGGTTTATGCACTTTGTTGCGATAGTGACGATATGCCTCTGCTAACAGTGAGGCATCTTGCGTCGCTATCTTACCAATTTTGTCAAAGCAGGCTAACAGGCAGATATTGTCGTTGAATTCAAGTAGTTCCGGGTGATCGTGTGACCAGGCCAGAACCCCATATTGGACCATAAATTCGATGTCTGCAATACCACCACGTCCTTGTTTGAGATCAAATATTTGTTCACTGCTTTTTTTACCGTGTTTTTTATCTTGCTTTGTGCTTTGCTTAGTACCACGCCGTTGAGCTGATTTACGCATACGTTCGCGCATCTCTTTTACATCCATTTTTAGTTTTTGTGTGTCGAGTTTTCGAATAATAAGTGTTGTTTTTCGCGTAGCGTTAAAAAGAGTGGCAATATGCGGGTCACCGGCCACTGCCCTGGCTCGGACTAACGCCTGGTGTTCCCAGGTCCAGGCTTTGTTCATCTGATAATCAGAAAAGGCATCAACATGACTGACTAGCAAGCCAGAAGCGCCACTGGGACGCAAACGCATATCCACGTCATACAAAACACCAGAGGGTGTATGGATACTGATCATATGGATTATTCGTTGACCCAGGCGCGCAAAAAAGACTGCGCTGGTAATGGGCTTATTGCCAGTCGTCATTGCCTGGCTATTTGAGCTGCTG